>JAAZAH010000219.1 GCA_012514415.1 Sandaracinaceae bacterium | reverse complement strand
CGGCTCATACGGTCTGCTCAAGATCGCCATCCCGCTCTTTCCCGCGGGCGCGCAGCTCGTTGGCCCGACGCTCGCAGCCCTTGCTGTCGTGGGCATCCTCTACGGCGCGTACGCGGCGCAGGCTCAAGACGATCTCAAGAAGCTCGTCGCCTACAGCTCGCTCAGCCATATGGGCTTCATCGCGCTCGGCGTCATCGCATTTTCGAGCGCAGGAATCACCGGTGCGGTGCTCCAGATGGTCAATCACGGGCTCATCGTTGCGGGCCTCTTCCTCATCGCGCACATCCTCGAGCGCCGGGCGGGCACGCGTGATCTGCGAGAATTCGGCGGGGTTGCGCGCCGGATGCCTCTCTTCTCTTTTGCCTTCGTGGTGATCGGACTTGCGGCGCTTGGTCTCCCCGGCACCAATGGCTTCGTCGGTGAGTTTCTCATCCTCAACGGCGCGTTCGGCGCGGAATTCGGTTCGGGTCTGCTCGCGAGCTATGCGAAGCCCTTCGCCGTGGTGGCCGTCTTTGGGGTTCTGTTCGGCGCCATCTATGTGCTTCGAGCCATCGGAAAGATCCTCTTCGGGCCGGCGGATTCGGCGGAGGATTTTGCGCCCCTCGACCGATCCGAGCGCGCCGCGCTCTGGAGTCTCGTCGCGCTCATCTTTGTGCTCGGCATTTTTCCGCAGCCGGTGATAGAAACGATTCGCCCGGCGGCCGATGCGCTCGGCGAGGCGATTCGTCATCAATCGGCGATTCAGCTCGCGGATGACGCGCCTCGACTGACCCGCGCCGCCGAACACCTGACCCGGCGCTAAGACCGGCGAGGGCGCCGCGCTTCAGGCTTCTTCGCTCTCTTCGAGCCGCTTGATTGAGCGTGACGCCGCTTCGCGCACCATCGGCGCCTCATGGGTTTCGTGAACGCGCCGAAGCACGGGTAGGGCGCGCTTTGCTGCGCGATTTCCAAGCACGATGGCGGCGTTTCGCGCGAGCCCATCGCGTCGTGCGCGCTTCAGCGGGCTTCCTGCGAACGTCTCCCTGAAGCGTTCATCATCGAGATCAAAGATCGTTTCGAGGTCAAGCTCGCGATGAACGGGCAACGGATCGAACGGCCCTTGGTCGTGGTCGGGGATGCGCTTCGAGCGGTTGAAGGGACAGACGTCCTGACAGCGATCGCAGCCAAAAAGCCATTCCCCGATGCCCGTTTCGAGCTCGACCGGGATGGAGCCCCGCTCCTCGATGGTCAGAAAGCTGATGCAGCGATTCGAATCCAGTCGAAATTCCGAGACGAAGGCATCCGTCGGGCAGGCATCAAGGCAGGCGGTGCAGCTGCCGCAGAAGTTTCCATCAAGTGGCGCGTCGGGCGGAAGCTCAGCGCTCGTGATAACCGTTGCGAGAAAGAGGTGCGAGCCATACCCGGGGACGATGAGGCAGCAGTTTTTTCCGATGAAACCAATGCCGGCGCGCCTTGCCCAGGCGCGCTCGAAGACGGGACGACTGTCCACCGAATGGCGAGCTTCGAACCCGCGCTCATGCAGGAATCGCTCAATGCGGAGCAGCTTTTTTTTGAGGACGTTGTGATAATCCCGCCCCTCGGCGTAGCGGGCGATCCGTCCTGGGCCGTAATGGAGCGGCTCACGGAGGCGCGGATAGGGATAGGCAAAGACGAGGACGCTTTGGGCGCTCGGGAGCATGCCCTCATGACGCGGATCGATCCGAACCTCGTCGGTCTCGGAGAACCAGCTCATCGAGGCTTCCCGTCCCTCGCGTAGGTACTGCTCGAGGTAGTTCGCCTCTTCATCAAGCCTTTCGGCTTTCGCCACTCCGAAGCGCAGGAACCCGAGCTCGTTGGCCATCGACTCGATCTCGGCTTTTAGCAGCGCGCCCATCTTATATCGTCGCGCGAAGTGCGGGTTCAGGCAAGCGAGGCATCCAGACGGCAAAGTATCGATTTGCGCATTCAGTCAGGCGTCTTTATTGACCCCTCCGCTCCCCGGCTTGAGCCGCGCGCGAGCTTCGATCATCTTCGAAAATAGGCGCCCTCCGAATCCGCGAGCTTGCCCCATGAAAAAAACGCGTGCCGATCTCCTCCTTGTCGAACGCGGTCTTGTCGAGAGCCGCGAGCGCGCGCGCGCGCTGATCCTCGCCGGCCGCGTCTTTTCTGGCGAAGCGCGTGTCGACAAAGCAGGGGAACGCCTTTTGAGCGATGCGCCTCTTGAGATTCGCGGTGATCTTCACCCTTATGTGAGCCGAGGAGGCGTGAAGCTCGAGGGAGCCCTGCGCGATCTTTCGGTCGATCCAGAAGGGAAGATCGCGGCGGATTTTGGGGCGAGCACCGGCGGATTTACCGATTGCCTCCTCCGCCGTGGCGCGTTGCGCGTCTACGCCATCGACGTCGGATACGGTCAGCTTCATCCCACGCTCCGAAGCGATCCCCGGGTCGTCGTGATGGAAAGGGTGAACGCACGCTATCTCACCGAAGACAGCCTCCCCGAGCCGATCGATCTCGTCGTCATCGACGCGAGCTTCATCGGTCTCGACAAGCTCCTACCCGCGGCGATCGCGGTCCTTGTGCCCGGCGGTGAGATCCTCGCGATGGTGAAGCCGCAATTCGAGGTCGGCCGCGACGCGCTCGGAAAAGGCGGGGTCGTACGCGATGAGCGTCTCCGGACGGAAGCGATCGACAAGGTGGAGCGCGCCGGAATCTCCCTCGGGCTCATCTCGCTTGGACGGGCGAATGCGGCGATCGCCGGGCCGAAGGGGAACCTCGAAGCCTTCCTTCATTTTCGCAAGCCTCCGCCTAGGGATTCGCTCGATTGAAGCCGCACCGCGGCCCCGAAAATGAAAAAGCGAGCTCGGTGGAGCTCGCTTTGAGGTTCCGGGAGAAGGATTCGAACCTTCATTAATGGATCCAAAGTCCACGGTCCTACCATTAGACGATCCCGGAATGCGGAGCGCATCGCTCGCGCGGCGCTTCCATAACATAAAACTCACGAGGATGCCCGTCATTCGGTTCATTTTCCGGCCAGCAGCGCGCCTCTTCAGGACTTCTTGCGCGAGGACCCAAATTTCTTGACGGCGTCGACGAAGGCTCGGGCTTTGAGGCGAGTCTCTTCAAGCTCGGCGACGGGATCGGCGTCGGCGATCAGGCCGCCGCCTGCATGATACGACAAGGACTCGCCATCGAAATGTGCTGTGCGAATCGCGACCGCGAGGTGCGCGTCTCCCCGAGCCGAAAAATAACCGTACGCGCCGCAATAGACGCCGCGGGGCGCGCGCTCGAGCCGCTCGATGGTGGTGAGCGCAGCCTGCCGCGGAATCCCAACGACGCTGAGCGGCGGAAAAAGCGCGGGGAGGATCTCCCGAAGCGAGCGATCTTCGGCGACCCTCGCCTCGATGTGGCTGATGAGATGTTCGAGCACCGAAAAGCGCTCCACCGAATGAGGCGCGACGATGCGGGCATGGGCATCCCCCGATGCTTCCCGGAGCTCCTTGAGTGCGTGCTCGAGGACGAGGTCGTGCTCTTTCAGCTCTCTGCGATCGCCTGCAAGGGGTGATGCCTCGACGTCCCCTCCGCTTGCGCGCGTTCCCTTGATCGGGGAGGTCCGAAGCCGACGGCTCTCCGCATCGAAGAGGAGAAAATTCTCCATGCTTCGCCCAAGGATGGCTTGCTTTCCGAAGCGCTGAAAGAAGCCGCAAGGTACGGGGCTCACCTCGCGCATCGCGAGATAGAACCAGAGAGGATCGCCCGTCCACACAGCGCGATACGGACGCGCGAGATTCACTTGGCAGAGAGCGCCTCGCTCGATGAGTGCGATCGCCTCGCGGATGGCTTCGAGGTGCTTGTCAGGCGCTTCTTCACGGAAAGCGGAGATCCCGCATCGGTTCTGTGAGCGCGGAGTTTCGTCCGAGGCACTTTGAGCGATCACATGGCGCAAACGCGCCTCAAACGCATCGAGCGCCGCCTCATGGTCCCCGAGGAGACGCGCCGTTCCGCGCATTTCATCGATCTCGAGGATCGCGTCGTGGATCGCGAAACGCGCCTTCGGAATGCGGGTGACTCGGTCCGTTTGCAGCGGATCCGAGCGAAGATGGCCTCTCGACTCAACGAGCCCGTCCGAAAAGGCATCAAAAGCGAAAAAGCCAAGCGCGCGCGGTCTTGGCGAGCGTTGGTTGTCGCGCGAAATCTCGGCGAGGAGGCGCCTTGCTTCCTCGGCCGTCCACGCTTCGACGACGCGGCTTGGCTCGAGCGCGAGATAGGTTTTTTCGCCATGAGGCACGCTGCCGTCGCCGTCGAGGACGGTGAGCTCGGAGCCCTCCGAGTGCTCGGCGAACATCCTGAGAAGAGAGTGCGTATGGATCCCGCGCGCCTCGTGCGCGACTTGCCCCATTTGTGCCGGAGCGAGGAGCCGAAAAGGGCGGGACCTCATGTCCGCTTGATAGCAGGGCTTTACTCCCCGCTCCATATCCTTTAAAAATCAGGCAAGAGAGGGGAGCGTCGCGCCCCGTTTTTCATGGAGAGTACGCCCTCAACACCCACACGATCGGATGAGATCCTCGCTCGATTCGGGAAGTACGAGGCGCTCGAGGAGATCGGCATCGGTGGGATGGCCACGGTCTATCGCGCGCGCGATACCCACCTCGACCGGCTCGTCGCGCTGAAAGTCCTCCACCCGCATCTTCGGGGCGAAGGCGAGGCGCGCTCCCGGTTCGCTCGGGAGGCGAAAAGCGTGGCGCGTCTCGAGCACGAAAACATCGTCCAGGTTTATGATTTTGCGGGGGAAGAAAACGAGCACGCCTTTCTCGTGGTCGAACTTCTTACGGGACCGACGCTTGCCCTTTTTCGAAAGCAGACGCCCGCGCTCCCAGCCGAGATCGCGGCTGTGATGATCCTTCTCATCGCGCGAGCCCTCGATGCGGCGCATCGCGAAGGGATCATCCACCGCGACGTAAAGCCCGAGAACATCCTCCTTCATAAAAACGAGACGCTGAAGCTCACCGATTTTGGCATTGCGCAGGTGAAGGACGCCCAGGGCTTTACCCGAACGGGGCAGATCCTTGGAAGTCCGAGCCATATGGCGCCCGAACAGCTCGAGGGAAAGGAGTGTGACGAGCGGAGCGATCTCTTCTCGCTTGGCACCGTGTTTTATTTTCTTCTCGCGGGTCGCTTGCCCTTCGAGGGAAAGAATCCCCATCAAACGCTGAAGCGCGTCGCCGAGGCGCATTTCATCGATCCGAGGTCCTATGTCGGAGCCATCCCTGAAACGCTCGTCTCCATCGCGCGGAAGCTTCTGGAGCGGGAGCCCTCGGAGCGCTTTGAAAGCGCGGCCGAGCTTGTCGAAGCCCTTGAAGCGTTCCTTGCACGCTCTGGAATCGACGCCCCCGAAGCGCTCCTTGCCGCCTATTTCGCCGATCCCGCGCGCGTTTCTGCGGCGCATCTCGGGGCGATAAAGGCGCGGCATCTCGAGCTCGCGACGGCCGCCGTCGAACACCGCGATCGCGGGCGAGCGAAAGAGTCGCTCGAGTATCTCCTCGCGCTTGATCCCGAAAATAAAGAGGCGAATGAGCTCCTCATTGCGCTGAGCTCCGCCGACGATCGACGCTCACTCTACGCGCTCCTCTCGCTTCTCGCCGTCGGGCTCATCAGTGCTCTTTTTGTGTTTCGGCTGATCGACACACCGCTACCGAGCGGAGAGACCGAGCTCGACACTCTAGCCAGCGTTCCATCAGGGGCGCAGACGTCGCCCTCAGACCCAGAGGAGGGAGCCGCGGAGCAACATGAAGAGACGGGACGCTCCACCCCGGACCCTCTCCGATCGCCCGATGAGACTGCACTTGCTGCCGAGATCGAAGCGGGCGGGCAGCCCCGTCCCTCCGGTACCGGCATCGAGAGCGCACCCAACGCTCTAGAAAGAACTCCGGCCGAGCGTACCGGAGAAGGCACCGCGAGCTCGCCCCGTCTCGGGCCTCCTGCGCAAAGGCCACGACCGAGCGTCGTCGCATCCCGAAGCCGCGAAGTCCGATTCGCTCCGATCCCCCAAAACGTGCTGATCTCGGTGGATGGCGCGCCTCCGCGCCCCTTTGGCCCTGCCTTTCGCCAGATCGACCTCGAACCCGGCGTACACACCTTCAAAATCATCGATCAATCCGGCTGCTGCGAGACGCTCGAAGAAGAGGTGCGCATCCCTGCAGGCACAGGTCCCTATCCTTATCAGCCGCGCCTTCCATTTCGACCGGCGCGGCTCTATCTGGTCAGCCCCGTGCCCGCCCAAGCCGAGTTGCACCTCGCGGATGGACGCGTCATCCGCGCGCGGACACGCGAGATCCTATCGATTCCGATGGAGGGCGCCGAAACGTCCATCACATATACCGTGACAGCGAGCGATCATCGGGATTATACAGGGGAGATCCGACTCAGGGCCGGGCAGATGACCCATACTCGGGTCGAGCTCATCCCCGCCGAATCCGACTAACTCATCGCCATCGTCCAAAAGCCTCCCGTGCGCCTTCCGATCGTCGCCATCTTCGTCTTTCTCTGGGGCGTGAGCGTCCCGAAGGCGTCTGCCGAGGTCTTCGATCGCTTCGAGCGCGCGCGAGCGACTTATCAAGCCGGTGAATACGAAGAGGCGGCCCGGGAGTTCTCGAGCCTCGCCAACGACGAGGCGCTCCTGCTCGAAAATCCGATGATCGTCATCGAGAGCCGGAAATACCTCGGCGTCTCGCTTCTTTTTTTGGGGGATGAACGTGGCGCTGCGCGTGAATTCGAAGCGCTCCTTCGGATGGAACCGGGGTATCGCCTCGACCCCGTCGCATTTCCCGGCCCCGCCCTCGATCGATTCGAAGAGGTGCGCCAGAAACTTGAACGAGAACGCCAAGACGAAGAGCGGCGCGCCCGAGAGGCGCTCGAAGCGAGCCAACGCCGCGAAATCGAACTCAATATCGAGCGGGAGATCCGCCTAAAAATGCTCGAGGAGCTCGCGCGGAAAGAACGCGTCGAGATCCGAAATTCGCGCGGGCTTGCGCTTCTTCCCTTTGGAATTGGGCAGTTTCGTAATGGCCATCGCGCGGCGGGGATTTTTTTCGCGGCCTCTCAGGCTGCGTTCGGAGGCATGGCCCTTGGCACGTATATCGCGCACGCGGCGCTTCCTTCGGCGAACGATCCGACGCGCGATCGCGAGCTAATTCTCACGGCCGAAAAGCGACGTGCCGCCCTCAACTGGGCGAGCGCGGGGGCATTTACGCTCGTCTATCTCATCTCGATCCTCGATGCCCAGATCCGCTATGTGCCAGTGATCGTGGAAGAACGCGAGCGCGAGCTCCCCGAGCTCGAAGAGAAGCGATCGATCGACTTCGGCCTCACCCCAGCGGGCCTCGAGATGCGCTTCTGAAGCTTGATCTCCGGCTTTCGGTATGAAAGATCAAAAATGATCGCCGTTCTCGCTTGACATGGCGCTCTTCCCCCGTATCCTTCGCCTCCCTTCGGGTCTGGAAATTTAACCGACCCATCTGCACACCTGATTCATTTCTATGCCGACGATTAACCAGCTGGTCCGCTACGGACGTCGCCAAATCAAGGCGAAGACCAACTCTCCTGCCCTCCAAAACTGCCCGCAGAAGCGCGGCGTGTGCACGCGCGTGTACACGACGACGCCCAAGAAGCCGAACTCGGCGCTGCGGAAAGTGGCGCGTGTCCGGCTGTCCAATGGCATCGAGGCCACGACTTACATCCCGGGCGAGGGACACAACCTCCAGGAGCACAGCGTCGTTCTGATTCGCGGCGGACGTGTGAAGGACCTCCCCGGTGTGCGCTACCACGTCGTGCGCGGTGCGCTCGACGCGACCGGCGCGGCGGGCCCCTCCAACACCAACAAAGCGAACCGCACTCAGGGGCGCTCTAAATACGGCGTCAAGAAGCCGAAGAGCTGAGGTAAACCATGAGCCGTCGTAAACGAGCTGAGAAACGCGAGCTGACACCCGATCCCAAGTATCGGGATAAGACCATCGCCAAGTTCATCAAGATGATGATGGAAGGCGGCAAGAAGAGCACGGCCGAGCAGATCCTCTACCGCGCCTTTGATCTTATCGAGCAGCGTCAAGGCGAGGACCCGCTCGAGGTTTTCCGGAAAGCGCTCGATCAGGTGAAGCCGAAGGTCGAGGTCAAGAGCCGCCGCGTCGGTGGTGCGACCTACCAGGTGCCCGTCGAGGTCCGCAGCGATCGTCGCCTCAGCTTGGCGATGCGTTGGGTGGTTTCGTACGCTCGCCGCCGGGGCGAAAAGTCCATGGTCGAGCGCCTCGCCAACGAGCTCATCGAGGCCTCTCAAGGCCGCGGCGCTTCAGTGAAAAAGCGCGAAGACACCCATAAGATGGCCGAGGCCAACCGCGCATTCGCGCATTATCGCTGGTAAGCCGGCGAACTCACCCTAATCTTACTGAACCTTCAGGAGCTATACGAACCAGAGTCTTCGAATTCCGATAGGGCGTAGATCACCCTGAACCTCCCGGACGCTAGGGCCTAAAAGCCCACTTTGCAGGCGCCGGAAAGGCAGGGCGCGAGATCTGCTCCCGTTGACCCTCTCCAGGAAAAAACGATCCGAGGGAGATCGTAAGCGGCTGGAGAGGGATTGGTGTATTCAGCACCCGGACTTTGAGCTTTTTCGCAACTCCTTTACCGCAACGCATCAGCACAGCCCGGAGAAACCAAGTGTCGCGTCAATATCCGCTGGAACGAACCCGCAACATCGGCATCATGGCCCACATTGATGCGGGAAAGACCACGACCACCGAGCGCATCCTCTTTTACACGGGGGTCAACTACAAGGTCGGCGAGACGCACGATGGCGCCGCGACCATGGACTTCATGGAGCAGGAGCAGGAGCGCGGAATCACGATCACCTCGGCCGCGACGACCTGCTTCTGGCGCTCCGACAAGGGCCTCTTCCCCGGCCAGCAGTTCCGCGTGAACATCATCGATACGCCGGGACACGTCGACTTCACCATCGAGGTTGAGCGCTCGCTCCGCGTTCTCGACGGCGCGATCGCGGTCTTTGACGGCAAGCAGGGCGTCGAGCCCCAGTCCGAGACGGTTTGGCGCCAGGCCGACCAGTACAAAGTCCCCCGCATGTGCTTCGTCAATAAGATGGACAAGGCGGGCGCCGACTTCGTCCGCGCGGTGGGCACGATCAAGAGCCGCCTTAACGCGCCGGCCGTCCCCATCCAGCTCCCCCTCGGTCAGGAGGAGGAGCTGCGTGGCGTGATCGACCTCGTCCGCATGGAGGCGATCGAGTACACCTCGGATCAGGCGAACGCCGAAATGAAGGTCATCGAGATCCCGGAGGAGTTCCGCGATCTCGCCGAGGAATACCGCGAGAAGCTGCTCGAGGCCGTCGCTGAGGTCGACGATGCGCTCATGGAGCGTTATCTCGAGGGCGATACTGATTTTAGCGAGGAAGAGATCCTCAAGGCCCTTCGCCATGGGACGCTTACCCACCAGATCGTTCCCGTCCTCTGCGGCTCCTCCTTCAAGAATAAGGGCGTTCAGCCGCTCCTTGACGCGGTCGTGAACTTCATGCCCGGACCGACGGATGTTCCGCCCATCGAGGGTGTCGATCCGAACGATCCCGAAAAGCGCATGCAGCGGCCGGCGGACGACGACGCACCCTTCGCTGCACTCGCGTTCAAGATCATGAACGACCCCTACGTCGGTCAGCTCACCTTCCTTCGCGGCTATTCGGGCTTCGTCGAGAGCGGCACGACCGTGCTCAACTCGACCAAAGGCAAGCGCGAGCGGATCGGTCGTCTCCTCCTTATGCACGCGAATAACCGCGAGGAGATCAAGACGCTCTACGCCGGCAACATCGCCGCAGCGGTCGGTCTGAAGACCGCCACCACGGGTGATACGCTCTGCGATGAGAAGAACCCGATCATCCTTGAGCGCATGGAGTTCCCCGAGCCCGTGATTTCGGTCGCGATCGAGCCGAAGACCAAGGCCGACCAGCAGAAGCTCGGTGAGGCCCTCGCGCGTCTCGCCGCGGAGGACCCCTCCTTCCGTGCGCATACCGACGAGGAGACCGGCCAGACGATCATCTCCGGTATGGGTGAGCTTCACCTCGAGATCATCGTCGACCGCCTGAAGCGCGAATTCAAGGTCGAGTGCAACGTCGGCGCGCCGCAGGTCGCCTACCGCGAGCGGCTCAAGAGCACCGTCCAGGCAGAGGGTCGCTACGTGCGTCAGTCCGGTGGTCGCGGTCAGTACGGTCACTGCTGGCTCGAGGTCGGTCCCTCCGAGCCGGGCGCGGGCTTCGTCTTCGAGAACGCGATCGTCGGTGGCGTCATCCCGAAGGAGTACATCCCTTCCATCGCTCAAGGTATCGAGGGCGCGATGTCCCGCGGCGTGCTCGCCGGCTACCCGGTCATCGACGTGAAGGTGAAGGTCTACGACGGTAGCTACCATGACGTCGACTCGAGCCAGGCCGCTTTCGAGATTGCCGGCTCGCTCGGCTTCCAAGAGGGTGCAAAGAAGGCGGGCATCGAGCTCCTCGAGCCGGTCATGAAGGTCGAGGTCCGCACGCCCGAAGAGTACATGGGCGACGTCATCGGCGACCTGAACTCACGGCGTGGTTCGGTGGCGGGTATGGAGATGATCAACAACCTCCAGACCATCAACGCGACCGTCCCGCTTGCAAATATGTTCGGCTACGCAACGGATCTGCGCTCGAAGACGCAGGGCCGCGCGGTCTACAGCATGCATTTCCACGAGTACCAACCCGTCCCGGCGAACATTGCCGAAGAGATCGTCGCCAAGTCCAAGGGCGGCTGAGGGAGAATCAGCGATGGCTAAAGAAAAGTTCGTTCGCACGAAGCCCCACGTGAACGTGGGCACCATCGGCCACATTGACCATGGGAAGACGACGCTCACGGCCGCCATCATGAGCGTGATGGCGGATACCTACGGCGGCGAGAAGAAGGCGTATGCGGACATCGCCAAGGGCGGTACCGTGCGCGACGACACCAAGACCGTGACGATCGCGACCGCCCACGTCGAGTATCAGTCCGATAAGCGCCACTACGCGCACGTCGACTGCCCGGGACACGCCGACTACGTCAAGAACATGATCACGGGCGCGGCGCAGATGGACGGCGCGATCCTCGTGGTGAGCGCGGTCGACGGTCCGATGCCGCAGACGAAGGAGCACGTGCTTCTCGCGCGTCAGGTCGGCGTCCCCTACATCGTCGCGGCGCTCAATAAGTGCGATCTCGTCGACGATGCGGACCTTCTCGAGCTCGTCGAGATGGAGGTGCGTGAGCTCCTTTCGAAGTACGACTACGACGGCGACAACGCCCCCGTGAAGCACGTCGCGGCCTATCCCGCGCTTCAGGGCGAGGAAAAGTGGGTTCAGTCGATCGTCGACCTCGTGGCGGCCCTCGATGAGTACATCCCCGAGCCGGTCCGCGAAATCGACAAGCCCTTCCTGATGGCGATCGAAGACGTCTTCTCGATCAAGGGGCGCGGTACGGTCGTGACGGGTCGTATCGAGCGCGGCAAGATCCACCCCGGGGACGAGGTGGAGATCGTCGGGCTTGGCGAGACGCGGAAGACGACCGTGACGGGCGTCGAGATGTTCCGCAAGCTGCTCGATGAGGGCCAGGCGGGTGATAACGTCGGCTGCCTCCTTCGCGGTATCGGCAAGGAAGACGTTCAGCGCGGACAGGTCCTCGCGGCTCCGGGCGCTGTGAAGGCGCACACGAAGTTCGAGGCGGAGATCTACGTCCTCAAGGAGTCCGAGGGTGGGCGTCATAAGCCCTTCCGGCACGGCTATCGCCCGCAGTTCTACATGCGGACGACGGATGTGACGGGCGCCATCGAGCTTGCGGACCCGAGCGCGATCGTGATGCCTGGCGACAACGTCACGGTGACGGTCGAGCTGGTGACCCCGGTGGCGATGGAGGCGCAGCAGCGCTTCGCCGTCCGCGAGGGTGGCCGCACGGTCGGCGCCGGCGTCATCACGAAGATCGTGGAGTGAGCCGGGAGCGCGTGCGAATCGCGCTTGTCTGCGAGCGCTGCGAAGCGCGAAACTACCAGACGACAAAGGCCAGGCGGACAGAAGAGAAAGAGCGCTTGACACTCCGGAAGTTCTGTCCCACATGCAACGCCCACACCAATCACCGGGAGTCGCGATAAGCACTCCAAAGCCGTCGAGGCTCCTCCTTGGAGGGGCCATGATGGAATCCCATTAGGGAGACACTCGGCGGGCTGAGCATCTGGCCCGTCATAGGCCAGTAGCTCAGTTGGTAGAGCAGTGGATTCCAAATCCACCGGTCGTAGGTTCGAGTCCTTCCTGGCCTGCCACGGCGATCCGAGAGACGAGAGAGAGCATGAAAGAGGAAGAGCAAGAGAGTCTGGAGGCCGCGCCCCGCGCGCTCGGTCTCGCGCGTTGGGTGCAATTTGCCTTCCTAATGACGGGCCTCCTCGCCTTTTGGCTCTTCGATAAGGTGATCTACGCCAGCTGGAACCTTCTGGCGGAGTCCTTTCACACCCTCCCCGAGCCCGAAGGGCGCTACATCACCCCGGCTTCGCTCCTCTTCGCCGTTGGCGTGATTGTGATGCTCTTCCGGCATCAAGGCATCAACCGCTTCTCGCACGAAGTCGCCTCGGAGATGACGCGGGTCAACTGGCCCGATCGGCAAGAGACGATGAAGCAGACCGGCGTCGTCTTGATCGTGTCGATCCTCGCCTCGCTGATCCTCGGACTCTTCGACATTATCTGGGCAAACGTGACGGATCTGATCTATTGATTCTCGGGGTTAAGGGACGAATCCAATGTCGATGAAATGGTACGTCATCCAAGCTTATTCCGGTTACGAGAATAAGGTTAAGGCTCACCTCGAGAAGCGGATCGCGGATGCGGGGCCTGAGATGGCGTCGAAATTCGGCGAGATCCTCATTCCGAAAGAGAATGTCCAAGAAAGCCGCGGCGGAAAGAAGCGCGTGAGCACCCGCACCTTCTACCCCGGCTACGTCTTCATCCAGATGGAGATGACAGACGAAACTTGGTACCTCGTTAAAGACACTCCTAAGATCAACGGCTTCGTTGGCGGCCGCACGCCCGTCATCGTGCCCGAGCGCGAGATCCAAGCCATCGCCCAGCAGGTGGCGGAGGGGGCAGCCAAGCCGAAACCGCGCGTCGTCTTCGAGCCGGGCGATCATGTCCGCGTCATCGATGGCGCGTTCGCCAACTTCACGGGTTCTGTCGAAGAAGTGAACCACGAGAAACAAAAAGTGCGCGTCCTCGTGAGCATCTTTGGGCGGGCGACCCCCGTCGAACTCGATTACGGGCAGGTCGAGAAGACCGTCTGAGATAAAGGTCCGCCAGAATGAAAAAGGTCATCGGACAAATCAAGCTCCAGCTCCCCGCGGGTCAGGCGAACCCCTCCCCGCCCAACGGTCCGGCGCTCGGTCAGCACGGCGTGAACATCATGGCGTTCTGCAAGGAGTACAACGCCAAGACGCAGAAGGACATGGGGATGATCATCCCCGTCGAGATCACCGTCTACTCCGACCGCTCCTTCAGCTTCATCACGAAGACGCCGCCGACGTCGGTCTTGATCAAGAAGGCTCTTGGGCTCAAGACTTCGGGCAAGCCCGGTGCGGGCTCCGCGGTCCCCAACAAGACAAAGATCGGTCAGCTGACCAAGGCGCAGGTTCGCG
>JAAZAH010000218.1 GCA_012514415.1 Sandaracinaceae bacterium | reverse complement strand
TCGCAAACTTCCGTCGGGCCGCGCTTTCCATCCCCGCACTCATCTTCGTTCGGAGGAGGATCGTCGCGATCGTCGATGGCGGTAGAGGATTCACCACAGCCGGCGATTCCTAGACAGACCACACAGAGCAGAAGAAGAAGGATGCGCAACCGGGACGACATGCCGCGATTGTACGGTAGCCCACATGCGCTGGTATAGTCGCCAGCGGGGTGAAATTCGCTGAAGCGGTAGAGAGCGCGTCAGCGGAGATTCAAAGTTCACGACCCCGCCCACCACGAAGGTGAGCGGGGTCGCTACGCGACGATAGGAGGGACTTGACGTCCGCCGCCGCTTTGAGCCCCACACCATTGCGAGGCTCAAAGCGGCGGGTAATTCGAATCAGGAGAGCGCGCCTCCGTCGGCCCGAATCTCCGTGCCATTAATGAAGCGCGCGTCGTCCGATGCGAGGAAGGCGATCACCGAGGCCGCATGCTTCGGCTTGGCAAAGCTCACGTACGGCATCGCGCCGCGCATCAGATCCATATCCCCACCGGCAGGGGGCTTGAAATCAGAGTGAAGCGGTGTGGCGATGCCGCCACCCACGACGCAGTTGGCGCGAAGCCCCTGCTTCACGTACTCGATATAGAGCGCGCGGGTAAAGCTGATCACGCCCCCCTTCGAGGCCGCATAGGCGCTCATCCAAGGATGCGAACCGATCGCCGACGTCGACGACATATTGACGATGGCGCTAAAGCGATTGGCGAGGAGGTGGGGAAGAGCCGCATGGTTCACATAGAACGTGCCATGAAGGTTCACGTTGATGATGTGATGCCACTGCTCGTAAGTCATCTCATGCGTGTGGTAGGTCCGCAGGATGCCCGCGATGTGCAGAAGCGTATCGAATCCACCGAGATCCTTTGCGGCCTCGTCGATGCGCTCTTTCGCCTGAGCACCGTTCGAGACATCGAGGTCGTACGCAAAGGTCTTCACGCCAAAGCGCTTCGCAAGGTCTTCCGCGACTTTTTGAACGCCCTCGCCGTTGATATCCATCAGGGCGACGTTACCGCCCTCCTCGGCGATTCGCTCCGCCGTCGCAAGACCGACGCCCGAGGCGGCACCCGTGATGACAACATTCTTTCCTTCAAACCGTTTCATCTCGCTCAATATCCATTCAGTTCGGCCCAGCGGCGCCGATGATATGAAGTGTTTCCAAGGCTCCAGGCCGCTGCCTGCGCGCGCTTGAGATAGAAGCCGATGTCGCATTCATCGGTCATCCCGATGCCGCCATGCATCTGGATGGCCTCTTTGGCGACGTGGAGGAAGGTCTCGTTGGCGCGTGCCTTGGCGAGCGCTGCGAGCCGGGGGAATGCTTCCTCGGCCTGATCTGCAGCGGCCGCGGCTGCGTAGACCGATGAGCGGAGCAGCTCGAGCTCACAATAGAGTGTGGCAGCGCGATGCTGGAGCGCTTGAAACGAACCGATCGGCACGTCGAACTGCACGCGCTCCTTGAGATACGCGATCGTGTCTTCGAAGGCCTTTTCCGCCGCGCCGAGCATCTCAGCGCTGAGCCCGACAGCCGCACGGTTCAGCGTCTTGTTGAAGAGCGGGACAGCCTCGAGGGAGAGCACCTCGTCCTCAGCAACGTCGACGTTCTCGAAACGCACGATGCCAACCACGCGCGAGTCGACGCGATATTGACGCTCGATCGAGACGCCATCGCTATTGGCCTCGACGAGCACCATCGCGAGGGAATCCGTCGCCGCCGAGCGGCAGGTCACGACAAAAGCATCGGCCACGAGCGCATCTGCGACTTGGATCTTCGTCCCGTTCAGGACGTAGCCTGCGTTATAGGCGGTGATCGACGCCGAGGGGCGCTCATAATAGTCGCGCAGGCCTTCTTCTTCGTAGGCAAGCGTCACGATGGCATCGCCCGACGCGATACCGGGCAAAAAGCGCTGCCTTAGCGCCTCGCTCTCGCCCTCGAGGATGGGGTAGGCGCCGAGGAGCGCGCTCGTGAGGAGCGGCTCGGGGGCGAGCTCCCTGCCAAGCGACTCGAGGACGCCCACCAGATCGAAGAGGCCGAGGCCGAGGCCATCATACGCCTCGGGAATGAGCAACGCCGTCCAGCCAAGCTCCGCCATCTCGCTATAAAGCGAGCGAGAAAAGCCCTTCGGATGCTCTGGTTTTCGGAGCTCTCGGAGGCGCTCAACGGGCGCTTTCTCCTCGACGAGCTTCCGCGCCGTTTCCGCGAGCATCTTCTGCTCCGCGTTGGCGATCAGGTTGAGATGAGGACGTTCCGCCATGGTCTACTTCGCCGTTCTACTTCGCGTCCGGCAGGCCAAGCACCCGCTTCGCGATGATATTCCTTTGGATCTCCGAGGAGCCGCCCTCGATGGTATTGGCCCTCGAGCGGAGCCATTCGCGCGTGAACTCGAGATCGCTCTCGGAAAAGCCCGGTCCGGTCCAGCCGAGTCCCGCGGCACCCGCGATCTCTTGCCCAAGCTCGTAGCGCGCTTGCTTCAGTTCAGTCGCAACAACCTTGAGGATGGAGGATTCGGCCCCCGGATTTCCTCCGGCCTGCGCTTTCTGCGCGACGCGATCGAGAGTGAGCTGAAAAGCTTCTTCTTCCATCCCAAGCGCGGCGATCTTCTCGCGCATCACGGCGTCCTCGAGCCGCTTTCCATCCCAATAAAGATGATGCCGAGCTTTCTCGACGAGCTCGCGCTGGCCGCTTCCGGGCTGACGTCCGATGCTCGAGCCGATATTGGAACGCTCGTGCTGAAGCAGGGCCTTCCCAACGGTCCAGCCGTCGCCGATCTGCCCGACGACGTTGCGGACCGGAACGCGAACGTTCTCGAAGAAGGTCTCGCAGAAAGGCGAAGAGCCGCTGATGAGATCGATGTTGCGAACGGAAACTCCCTCACTCTCCATATCGACGAGGAGGAAGGTGATTCCGCGCTGCTTGCGATCCTCTTGACTCGTGCGCACGAGGCAAAAGATCCAATCGCTCTTATCCGCATGCGACGTCCAGGTCTTTTGACCGTTGACGATGAACTCGTCGCCGTCGCGCTCGGCCTTCATTTGCACATTGGCAAGATCGGAGCCGGCGTTCGGTTCCGAATAGCCCTGACACCAGCGGATCTCACCACGCGCGATCTTCGGGAGGTGCTCGTGTTTTTGCTCCTCGTTTCCGAACTCGAGGAGCGTCGGGCCGATCATCGCGAACCCAAAACCAACCACCGGACGCGGAAGGCCGAGGGCACGCATCTCTTCGTAGAGGACGGCCGCATGCTTCCGGCTGAGGCCGGCGCCGCCATATTCTTTGGGCCAAGTCGGCGCCGTGAAGCCGCGCTCATAACAGACATCGCGCCATTTGAGCACGTCGGGATCGACGGGAGGATGCTTCTTCCCACCCCAGTAACCATCGAAAGGGCCGGAAGGGGATGTGCCGCGAAGCGATCGGGGCGCGTTGGCCTCGAGGAACTCGCGGACTTCCATACGGAATGATTCAAGTTCGCTCATTGCTCTTTTGCCTTCGCCATCGTGAGGGCGAGATCCTCGATCATATCCTCTTGTCCGCCCACGGTCTTACGACGACCGAGCTCAACGAGGATCTCCCGCGAGGAGAGCCCATATTTATCGGCGGCGCGCTTTGCAAAGAGGAGGAAGCTCGAGTAGACGCCGGCATAACCGAGGACAAGCGCGTCGCGATCGATGCGGACCTTATGCGTCATCATGGGATAGACGAGATCTTCAGCAACATCGCTCACCTTGAAGAGGTCGACTCCATGCTCGACGCCCATTCGATTGAGGACGGCGACGAGCACTTCCATCGGCGTGTTGCCGGCTCCAGCGCCCATCCCCGCACACGAGGCGTCCGCGCGGTTCGCGCCCTCTTCGATGGCAGCGATCGTATTCGCGACGCCCATCGCCATGTTGTGATGGCCGTGGAAGCCAAGTTCGGTCTCGGGCGCAAGCGCCTCGCGGACAGCGCGGACCCGCACGCGCACATCTTCGGGGAGCATATAGCCGGCCGAATCCGTGATGTAGATGCAATTGGCGCCGTAGCTCTCCATGAGGAGCGCCTGCTTTACGAGCGCGTCGGGCTCGATCATATGAGCCATCATCAAAAAGCCGACGGTATCCATACCGAGCTTTCGTCCGAGGCCGATATGCTGCTCCGAGACGTCCGCTTCCGTGCAATGGGTGGCGACGCGGATGCAGTGAACACCGAGATCCTTCGCCAT
>JAAZAH010000217.1 GCA_012514415.1 Sandaracinaceae bacterium | reverse complement strand
GATCGAAGCGCTCGGGATGAGCCTCCCCTACTCCTCCTCGATCCCGGCCGAAGACAAAGCCAAGGCCGAGGAGTGCCTTCGCGCGGGCGAGGCGGTGAAGCGCCTCCTCGAGCTCGATCTCAAGCCGCGCGATATCATGACGAAGAAGGCTTTTGAGAACGCCATCCGCGTCGTGATGGTTCTTGGTGGCTCGACGAACGCCGTCCTCCATCTTATCGCGATGGCCAAAGCCGTCGACGTCGAGCTTACCATCGACGATTTCCAGCGCATCGCCGACGATACCCCGCTCCTTGCCGATCTGAAACCGAGCGGAAAGTACGTGATGGAAGATCTTTATGAGGTCGGCGGCGTCCCGGCTGTGATGAAGATGATGCTCGAGCGCGGCGTGCTCCATGGCGATTGTATGACGGTCACCGGAAAGACGATCGCCGAAAACCTCAGAGAGCTTCCGGGCCTCAAAGAGGGTCAAGACATCATCCAGCCTTGGGATAAACCGATTAAGGCGTCGGGGCACCTCGCGATCCTCCGCGGCAGCCTCGCCCCCGAGGGCTCCGTCGCCAAGATCACCGGCAAGGAAGGGCTCCGCTTCGAGGGCACAGCCATCGTCTTCGACTCCGAGGAAGAGATGCTCCGCGCCGTCGAAAACGGCGAGGTCAAGAAGGGACACGTCGTTGTGATCCGCTACGAGGGACCGAAGGGTGGCCCCGGAATGCCCGAGATGCTCTCTCCCACCGCCGTGATCATGGGCGCCGGACTCGGTAACGATGTCGCGCTCATCACCGACGGCCGCTTCTCGGGTGGCTCGCACGGATTCATCATCGGGCATATCACCCCCGAGGCGCAGGTCGGCGGTCCCATCGCCCTCGTCGAAGACGGCGATCGCATCGTCATCGATGCAGAAGAGAAGCGCATCGATCTCTTGGTCGATGAAGCGACCCTCGCCGCCCGCCGCGAAAGCTTCTCTCCGCCTCCGCTCAAGGCGACTCGCGGGACGCTCGCGAAATATATCAAGCTCGTGAGCTCGGCCTCCGAAGGCTGCGTCACAGACGAATAGGTCAGCTGAAGCACTACTCCGGCGCCGATCCCCCTTGAGGGCGGGTGGCGCCCGCGGTATATCCATTCGGAATATGGCGACGAGGAGTTCAGCAAATGACCATTCACGGCTTTTCTCGCCCCAACCAACGCGGATTTTCAACGGTTCACACGTTTCCAAATCCGGTGTAGCGCGGATAGCGGCAAGATTGAGCTGAGGACTATGTCGCGAATACTCCCCGAACCGAGCGCGGCGACGCTCAAGAAGAGGCAGATCGAGATCCTAAGGGAGGCATCGGCGAGGGAGCGCGGTTATGGGAAGATCCCCATCAACTCGCTTGGCTTGCGGCAGGTGGGGCGCGCTTTTAAAGCGACCGTCACCCCTTGGAGGGCGCTGAACTGGACGGGCTATGCCATCGGCTTCGGGCTCTTTGAGCTTGGCCTACGCGGCGCGCAGACCCTTGACGATCTTCTCTTCCCCGAGTGGCGCGAGCAGAATATCGACGCGCCCGTCTTTGTGATTGGCAATCCGCGCTCGGGGACGACGATGCTGCATCGTCTGCTCAGCCTCGACGAGGCGAATTTCGCGCCCTACACGCTCGCGCATAGCCTCTTTCCGAGCGTCGGCGTGCGCCGCCTGATTTCTCTCGGCGCCGCGATCGATCCGAAGATCCCCGGCAGACCACTCCGCCGCTTCGTCGACGGCATCAACGCCGTCTTCTT
>JAAZAH010000216.1 GCA_012514415.1 Sandaracinaceae bacterium | reverse complement strand
GCCTTCTGCTCCGCTCGGGAGCGATGCCGCTCAAACTGGAGACCGAAGGCAACCTCGGCTCGAGCGCATTTCTCGATGTGCTCGCGTGTTTCGGAGAGGGGCCTCCCATCGTGAGCCTCCCGCCCGTCGTCCACGATTGCCATCCCGATCGCTGAATCTCCGCGTGGGCTGAGGCGCGTCTGACGAAGAGGGGATACAAATTGAAATGAGCCGGCGGGGCGTCCCCTGCCAGCTCATCCGTCGGGCGATAACGAACGCACCCTTAGCGCATGCAGAAGCCCTCGTAATCGATGTATTCGGTCACGCTCGGGTTCTCGCCGCAGACGACGCACTCCTTATCCTTTCGAAGGCGGAACTGCCGGAAAGTCATCTGGAGCGAGTCGTATTGAAGCAGTCGCCCGACGAGGGGCTCACCCTGTCCGAGGATGATCTTGATCGCCTCGGTCGCTTGGATCATGCCGATCACGCCCGGGAGGACACCGAGGACGCCGGCCTCCGCGCAGCTCGGGGCGAGATGCGCCGGGGGCGGCTCGGGATAGAGGCAGCGATAGCAGGGCCCCTTCTCGGGCCAGAAGGTCGTGACCTGCCCATCGAAGCGGAAGATCGAGCCGTGGACGACGGGGATATTCTTCCAAACGCTCGCATCGTTCACGAGATAGCGCGTCGGGAAGTTGTCGAGCCCGTCCACGATCACATCCCAGCCCTGATCAAAGATCCGATCGATGTTTTCGCTCGTGAGTCGCTCGATGAAGGGAACGACCTTGGTGTCGGGGTTGAGGTTGGCGAGGGTTTGCGCCGCGCTCTCCACCTTCGGCATTCCGATGCGATCGAGGCCGTGAATCACCTGGCGCTGCAGATTCGAGGCGTCGACCGTATCCGCATCGATGATACCAAGCGTCCCCACGCCTGCCGCCGCGAGATAGAGCGCGGCCGGAGCGCCGAGTCCCCCCGCGCCTAGGCAGAGGACGCGCGCCTCGAGGAGCTTCTGCTGACCGATCTCGCCCACCTCAGGAAGGAGCAGGTGCCGGCTGTAGCGATCCAGCTGCGCGTCGGTAAAGGCAAAAGGAACCTGAGTCGGATATCCCTTATCCTTCCAGTCGCCGAAACCCGGATTGGCCGACTCGACGTTTTCGTAGCCGAGCTCCATGAGGGCGCGCGCCGCAAACGCGGAACGAATGCCTCCGGCGCAATAGACGACGATATTCTTGGACTTATCGGGGATGCGGCTCGCGGCCTGCATCTCGAGGAAACCGCGCGGGAGGTGAATTGCGCCCGGGATATAGCCCTGACGCCACTCGTCTTTTTCGCGCACGTCGACGAGCGTGATGTCCTCACCGGCGTCGAGGCGGGCTTTGAGATCTTCGAGAGTCACCTGCCGAATGGCGGCCTTGGTCTCTTGAAGAAGCTCCGTATACGTCTTCGCCATTCGATTCTCCTAAGGGGGAACGGGAGTATGAAAAGGGAGCCTCGGATGTCAATACGAGGTTCGGTTGGAGGGGAATTCACCCTTTCTTCATCGGGTGACTCAAGAAATATGATGCCGATTCAAGAAGACGCAAGCGCAGATTGACGGGCAATCAGTTTTTTGAGGGCGCGCGGGATGGCTGCAGCGAGCTCGCTCGCGAGAAGCCCTCGATCAAGGCATGCGGACTCGCGGGCGGCATGCGCGTGGATCAAGACGGCGAGCGATGCCGCCACAAGTGGCGGGTGATCCACAAGGAGCGCCGCGATCATCCCACTGAGCACATCCCCCGTTCCCCCGGTCCCGAGCGCCGGATGCGATTCGGGCGAAACTCGCAGCGCACCTTCGGCATCCGCAATCACGGTCGCGGCGCCCTTGAGAACGACCGTTTGACCAGAGCGGCGCGCGAGCTCCACCGCCGAATGATAACGATCGCGCTGAATCTCTCGGGTCTCGACTCCAAGAAGGCGCGCGGCTTCCCGCGGATGCGGCGTCAGAATTCGGGCTCCCTTCGCGTCTTTGAGCGCTCCGAGGGCGCCGTGCCGGGCGATGAAGTTGAGCGCGTCAGCGTCGATCACCAGAGGCGCAGGGAAATCAGAAAGGATACGCTCCATCCACGCCTCCGCCTCGGCGGAATCACCGAGCCCTGGACCGATCAGGCCCGCATCCTTTCGCTTAAAGCTCTCGCCGAGATCGCCCAAACTTCGCCGCTCGAACATCAGTTCGAGCACCCGGGGGGCAAGCGCTGCCTCGGCGGAGGGCGGCGGAATCAGGCTTACGAGGCCCGCCCCCGTCCGAAGCGCGCCCATCCCGGCGAGGAGCGCCGCGCCGGGCTTTTCGGCGCTTCCAGCGTAGGCGGCGATGTGACCGGCGATGCCCTTATGAGAATCCGGCGGGCGGCCCTTCCACCATCTCGAGACATCGCTCGCTTCGAGTAGTCGCGCCTGCGTCTCGGCCGTGCGTGGGAGGCCGAGGGAGGCGACTGCGATTTTCCCCGCATGCGCTCGCCCGGGATATTGGCGCAGTCCTCGTTTTTCGCCGAGAAAGCTGACGGTGAGCGCCGCTTGAACCGCGATGCCTTGAACCTCCCCAGTATCACAGTCGACACCCGACGGCAGATCGAGCGCGACGATCGGAGCCTTAGCCGAATTCATGGCGTGGATGATCGCGCGCGCTTTTCCTTCGATGGGGCGCGAAAGCCCCGTGCCAAAGAGACCGTCAACGAGGAGCGTCGCTTCTTCAAGCGCGGGAAGAAGCGCTGCGACCGAGGCGATCGCTCGAGGTTCTCGCCCGAGCCGAGCGAGAATTTCGTAGTTGACGCGCGCATCGCCGACAATATGTTCGGGATCGACGGCGCTGAATGCGATGGGGCCATAGCCCATGCTGAGCAGCTGGCGCGCAACGACCCAAGCGTCGCCGCCGTTTTGCCCACCGCCGCCCACGATCACGATGCGCTCAAGAGCCCCCGGCGTGCGTTGAAATTCCTCGACGAGGATCTCGGCCGCTCTCCTGCCCGCGTTCTCCATGAGGAGGAGCGTCGGCATTTTGTAGCGCGCCTCCGCCTCGCGATCGAAGCGTCGGCTCTCCTTTCGGTCGTACAGACAACGCATGGACCGAGCTTAGCCGATGAACTCGTATCGCTCTCTCAAGATCGTCTCGATAAGCACGAGGAGCGCCCTTGGATCGTATCCATAGCGGTCGCGCATTGAGCCGATGAGCGCTTCCACATCGCTTGAGGGATCGGAATCCGGACGGCTCGACAACGACCCTTTTCCGAGTTGCTCCGCTTCGTCGACCAACGCCGCGCTCAGGCGATCTTTCGCCGCTTCGAGGAGCGCCCTAAGTTCACGTCGATACTCTTCATAATACGAGGCTTCGAGTCTTTGAATGAGGTCGGGGAAGATGGCGCCGAGATCGAGCTCGCCGTCCTCGGAACGGAGCGCGTGATCGGCGATGCGCGCGATCTGCTCGCGCCGAAATTCGGGGCCACCCGTTTCTGTGATTCGAGCCTCGATCGAACACATGAACGATTCGCTCGGCGCCTCTTCGGCCGCGGTGATCGGGTTGATGAAGCGCTCCCCGCGATCGGCGTGGCTGATGTGCTGGATGTAGCGCTGAAAGAGGCGCTCTGTATCGCCTTCGAGAAAGAGACCGCTCGCCGAGGAGAGCTCCATTTCCCCGCGATCGAGCCATGCCTCTTTGGCGAGCCGGAGCAGCTCTCGCGGCGCGTAATACCCGGCGTCGGGATTCAGCCGGAAGAGGCCATCCCCGCGCTCTTCGATGAACTGCCCCAGTGCCTCCAGCGCGTCGAGCGGGGTGATGATGGCCTCGGCTTTCGACGCGAGCGAGAGCAGGATCGAGCGGATGGTGCGCGGCGACACGCCGTCGACGCCTTCACGTGCGGGGCCAAGACGGTGCTCGTCGGCGACGGCAGGGATATGCTTCGCCAAAAGTGCCGCGTCGAGGGGATCGAGCCGCCGTGGGACCTCGCCATAGCTCAAAAGGAGGGCTTTTTCGGCAGGGTTCAGCGATGCCGCGATGGCGCCAAGGCGCTCATCTCGATAGTGTGCGCGGACGGGGCGATAGAGGCGACTCATCACGGCAAAAAGCGAGAGGACGAAGACCGTATGTGGCGCGATGGGAAGGCCGAGCTGAGGGACGATCTGTGCCTCGTAGATCTTCGCCTCGGAGGCGACATCGAGCAGATAAG
>JAAZAH010000020.1 GCA_012514415.1 Sandaracinaceae bacterium | reverse complement strand
TGCATCAAACGCTTGATGAACGAGCGCTCCGAGACCTTCACCTCGAGATCGGCCCAAGCGAAGGAGGTGATGAACTTCATGAGCTGCAGGCGCTCTTCCCGATCGAGGCTCTTCGGCATGAAGCGACTCTACACCGAGAGCGAGCGCGCGCTCAATCGGAGAGAGCGCGGGGTAAATAATCATCCCGGTGCACACGGCTGGGCTGCGGGGGATCGGCTGAGCGCGGCGGCGTGAGGTGCGGGATTATTAAAGCTCGATACCAAAAAGCTCTCCCGCCCCGGCCTCGATCATGCCTGCACAAAATTCGGATGAAAAACTCGGATCCGGGAGTCCATCTTTTGTGACGCATGCGAATTGGACGTCGCCCCGGATCGTGGCGACGATCTGCGGCGCCAGCCCTTCATCCACGGTGATCCCGCCCCGATAGGGTGTCCCCATCCATATATCGATATCGATACTTCCCTCGTGATTGGATTTGATTTGAAGGGCATCAATACTCCGAAAGATTTTATGATCCCAATCGCTGAGATCGGCGAGTTCTCCGTAAAACGAGGGAAAATCATCCAGCGTTTGGTTGATCTCGGATCGCTGTCCCCGGAGAAAGGGCATGAGCTGCGCCTCGGTCAGCATCGCCATGACAGCCACGTAGACAGGCGAGTTTGCCCTCATCGAGAACGAAAGTCGCGCCATCTTATCGGTCTCCCGAGACCCATGGAGCATTCCCCCTTCGTAGACAGAGAATACCGCATGACCACCCGACGGCGGGATCTCTGGTGCGAGAAAGTACGCGGAGATATCGTCGCCCATATAGGGGTCGGGCGATTCTCCATCGTATCGTGCAGGCGGCTCGCCCGACGAACTTCCGCTACATGCGGCGAGAAAGACGGCAAGATAAACCGCGGCGAGTGGCAATTGTCGGTTGTTCATCAGCATCCCCCCGCACTCGTCTCCGCGAGCACCGCTCCCTCCGTTAGGACAAACCGATCCCCAACACGACGCCCTCATCATCAGGCCATCTATTTCTTGATGTCAATAGGGCCGACACGCTCCATTTTATCCGGGCGCGAAATCACCATCGCTTCACCGAGCCGCGCTCAGCGTTTGGGTATTTGGAGGCCCCCGAAAAGCTCCGCGGAGTGAAGCGCTTCGGGCCCAACGTGGCGCCTCACTAGCCTCTCTCAATCCGCCGTAAGATCCATAAAGGCTCGACTCGCGCACCCTCCGACATCGAGCTCGAAGAAGAAACCGAGAGCGAGATACGAGCCCAAAATGAGGATCCCGAATGCGAGGAGAAGCCGGAAGACGAACGGCGCTGCGCCGCTGGGCACCTTCGTGAAGAGATCGTTGTCATCGTCGGCCATACCCTAAGGCTGTCTCTCTCCCTCGAGATTTTCAAATTGTCATGAGGCCCGATCCGGAGCGCCCGCGCTGCACGATCCGTTCTGCTACGCTCGCACCATGTTCGTTCCGCCTTCAAAGGGCAATCGATGAGCTGGCTCTACGTCTTTTTGGGCGCCGGGCTCGGCGGCGTCGCGCGTTATGCGATCTCAGAGCTTACGCGCCGCGGCGCCGGTCCAGACTCGCTCCCGCTCGCGACGCTCTCGGTGAACGTGATCGGCTCGCTCCTTATGGGCGTCGCGTTCTCGGCGCTCGCCGGCGCAGAGCGGAGCACCGCCCTCTTCGCTCTCATCGGCGCGGGCTTTCTTGGCGGGTTCACGACCTTCAGCGCCTTCTCGCTCGACGTGATCCGCCTCCTTGAGCGCGGGGAGCTCAGTCTGGCGCTCGGCTATCTTATCGGATCCGTCGCGCTCTCCATCGGTGCCCTCGCGCTCGGACTCTTTGCGCATCGAGCGTTCGCGGGTTGAGCTGCACAAGATCATCAAACGAGCGAGAGGCGGCCGATCTTCCGCTCAGAATCTCAAGTAGCGCGCGTCTTTTATGCTCACCCCCTAGAGAGCAGCGGCCCCCCGCCGTATATCGGAGAAGGGGGCTCGCCACACCCCTCAGGCATCGATCCAGCGGCCGTTTCATTCCATGAGCGCCCTTCGGGTTGGCCCTCGATTTTCCCTGCGCTATCTTCGGACACCAACTTCAGCGATCATCCCAAGGGATATTATTTTTGGAGGCAATGATGAGTCAGGCGGTCGAATCCATTCTTGCGAACTATGCCGGAGAGAATCCGGGCGTCGTCGGAAATCTCCGCCGGATGCTCAACCACGGACGCCTCGCCGGCACCGGAAAGATGGTCATCCTTCCGGTCGACCAAGGCTTCGAGCACGGCCCTGCACGTTCCTTTCAGCCCAATCCGGCGGGTTATGACCCTCGCTACCACGCCGAGCTCGCCGTCGAATCGGGCTGCAACGCCTACGCCGCGCCCCTCGGCTTCATCGAAGCCATCGCCGCTGAATATGCCGGCAAGATCCCGCTCATCCTCAAGGTGAACAACAGCGACTCGCTCGCTTCGCCGGCGGCGCCTTGCTCCGCGCTCACCTCGGCGGTTGAGGACGCGCTTCGGCTCGGCTGCTCCGCGATCGGCTATACAATTTACCCGGGCTCTAAGGATCGTAACCGCATGTATCAAGACCTCCGCGACCTCATCCGCGAGGCGCGTAAGGTGGGCCTCCCGACCATCGTTTGGTCGTACGCTCGCGGCGACATTTCGAAGGATGGCGAGACGGCGATCGACGTCATTGCCTACGCCGCGCATATCGCCTGTCAGCTCGGCGCCCATATCGTGAAGGTGAAGCCGCCCTCCGAGATGATCGAGCAGAGCGCCGCAAAGAAGAACTACGAGTCCATCGATGTGAGCACCCTTGAGGCGCGCGTTCGTCACGTCGTCGAGTCCGCGTTCAACGGCAAACGCATCGTGATCTTCTCGGGCGGCCCGGCCAAGGGCAAGGACGCCGTTCTCGAAGAGATCGCGGCCATCGCGAAGGGCGGAGGTTCGGGCTCCATCGTGGGGCGAAACGCCTTTCAGCGCCCGAAGGACGAGGCCATTCAGCTCCTCCACGAGATCCAGGATCTCTTCGCGAAAGCTTGAGCCGAGACAGCGCATTCACCAGCAAACGCCGAGCCGATTGGCTCGGCGTTTGCCGTTAAAGCGTATCGATTCCCGCGAGGTCCATCGGCTCCGCGCTGGCAGCTCACGCCTCCGGAGCCTATACTCATGCAGGCCTCGTCCTCTTTTCCAAGGCGAGTTGTCCTTCATTTCGACCCAACTTCGGCGCGCGCCTCCATCGTAAAGAAGCTCCGCGCGCTGATGTGATTGGATGCCATGCCCTCCAGATATCAAACGAAAAGGGCGCGTCTACGTTTCGCTTATGCGCTCCGTACCCTGATTAAAAGGGGCTACTCCGCGCGTGATTTTCGCGCGGACTTGGGCGCTGGAGCGACGCTTGGAATCGTCGCCCTCCCACTCTCCATGGCGCTCGCCATCGCTTCGGGCGCCCCGCCACAGCACGGTCTATTTACCGCGATTGTCGGTGGGATCATCATCGCGCTCACCGGCGGCTCAATGCATTCGGTCTCGGGCCCTACGGCCGCGTTCGTCGTCCTCCTTGCTCCCATCACGGCGAACTATGGCCTCGCGGGGTTGATGCTTGCCTCGATGATGGCCGGGGTGATCCTTATGCTGATGAGCGTCCTCCGGTTTGGTCAGCTCCTCGAGTTCATCCCGTATCCCGTGACAACCGGCTTCACCGCCGGAATCGGCGTGGTGATCGCCATTCTTCAGCTCGGTGATCTTTTTGGGCTCGGGACCCTCCAAGGGGAACGCATCTGGGAGCGCCTCTACGATCTCGGAAGTCGTTTTCCGATGATGAGCTTTGCCGACCTCGGCGTCGGCCTTTTCACGCTCGCCGCACTTCTCATCTTTCCGAGCTTCACGAAGCGGATTCCAGCACCGCTCTTCGGCCTTCTCGCCGCCTCACTTGTTGCGTTCGCGCTCGCGGAGTTCTTTGACCTCCATGCCGCCACAATCGGCAGCAGGTTCGGCGGGATTCCGGCAGAGTTACCGAAGCTCGTGGCGCCTTGGGCGCTCAGTGGCGATACGCTGAGTCTCGCAACGCTGCTCGATCTTCTCCCAAGCTCCCTCGCCATCGCCGCGCTCGGCGCGATCGAATCGCTCCTTTGTGCCGTCGTGAGCGATGGGATGACGGGTTCACAGCACGATCCCGACTCGGAGTTGATGGGGCTTGGCCTTGGAAACTTCATCGTCCCCTTCTTCGGCGGTTTCGCCGCGACGGGCGCCATCGCACGGACGGCGACGGGCATCCGCGCCGGCGGAAGAACGCTCCTCGCGACGGTCATCCACTCGATCTTCCTCCTCTTCGCGATGCTGCTTTTTGCGCCCGCCCTCGGTTACGTTCCGATGGCGGCGATGGCGGCGCTCCTTTTGACCGTCGCTTGGAATATGAGCGATGTCCCGCACTTCATCCGCATGCTGCGGATCTCGCCCCGAAACGACATCATCGTGCTGCTCACCTGCTTCAGCCTCACGGTGATCTTCGATATGGTCGTTTCCGTTTCCGTGGGTGTCGTGCTCGCCGCGCTCCTCTTCATGCAGCGCATGGTCGAGATCACGGGAGCGAGCTTCCGCGAGCCAAAATCCGGCGACGCGAAGGATGGGGCGACCGAGCGCGGCGTGGTGCACTACGCCATCGCTGGACCGCTCTTTTTCGGTGCGGCCAAGAAGGCGATGGCCGCGCTCAATGTTCAGCGGCATGGCGTCCATACCGTCATCATGGATCTCAAAGACGTTCCGACCATCGACGCAACCGGCATGGTCGCTCTCGAATCGAGCGTCGAGAGACTCAATCAAGACGGCATCCGCGTGATCCTCACAAATCTCCGGCCGGAGCCACGAGCATTCGTTGAGCGGGCCAGGCTCGTGCGCGATGACGGCATGGTGAGCTTCGGGAGCGAGGACGAAGGCGACCAACCGCTTCCCTATGACGCCGGCTCAGTCGCCGAGGAAGACGAGCCCCTCAGGCCACACTATTAAGGCGCCAAGGTGCCCGATGCTCGCGGCGAGACCGATCGTTCGCGAGGTCGCGTCGAGGGCGGCCCGCTAAGACGCGACCGGATGTTTCGCACGAAACGCCGCAAAGAAGACGGCCATCGCAGCAGAGACGTTGAGGCTTTCGACGGCTCCGCTCCCCGGGATCGTCAGACGTCGATCCGCCGCGGCGCGCAGATCCTCATCCATCCCAGCCCCTTCGGCGCCCAAGATGAAGACGATCCGCGAAGGAAGGTCGACATCAAAAAGGCTCTCTCCCCCTTCGACGACGGTCGCCAGGATCGCAAAGCCAGCGCTGCGAAGCTGCTCCATGGCTTTGAGGCGATCGCCCAACGCGATGCGGGGCATCGCAAAGAGACCGCCCTCGGCCACGCGCGCGATCGCGCCAGAGGGCCGGTTCAGCGGAGAATCCTCGCCGATCAACACGCCGCCCACACCGAAATGCGCCGCCGAGCGGAGGATGGCACCGAGGTTATGGGGATTCATCACGCCATCGAGCCAGAGGAGGGCCCGAGGTTCGGCGCTCTTCGTTCCCTCGAGGTCGGCAAGATAAGCCTCGAGGGAGACCGGTCCCTCATCCACGAGGTCGGCGGCGATTCCCTGGTGATGCTCCGTCCCGGTAAGCCTTCGTAGATCGTCCTCACCCACAATTCGATACGCGATATTCCGCCGCGCAAGCTCGCGAAGGCGCGGGCCGAGCGCGTGGGCACGCTCGGATTTGAGATAGAGCCGCCGGAGTCGATCGATCTCGCTCGGGAAAAGTGCGAGGACCGCATTGAACCCGTGGATTCGGATGCGCCGTTCACGCAGCCGCTCGGGCTCGTGCCCACCCCGACGCCTGCTCGTGCCCTGATCGGCACGCGGTGTCTTTGTCGGCTCAATAAACTCGGGCTTTGCTCGCGAACTCTCGCGTGCCTCGGCGCGGCGCTCGCGAAGCTCAGCCGAGAGGCGGCGAGGTGGTGTGCGTCGGGGCTTCTTCATTCGTTATGCTGATCATAGCGGATGCCGCCGGCTTTTCCCCTTCGGAAGCGCGGGCAATCCATCATTCACCCTGAAAAAAGGCAGAAAAAAGCCCCGGGAGCCTGAGCGCCCAGGGCCATTTTATTGGGATGGCGATGGAAAGGATCAGAAGCCGCCCATGCCGCCCATGCCGCCCATGGCCGCAGCAGCAGCGCCGCCGTCGTCCTTCTCGGGCTCATCCGCGATGAGCGCTTGGGTCGTGAGCATCAGACCCGCAACCGACGAAGCGTTCTGGAGCGCCGTGCGGACAACCTTGGCCGGATCGATCACGCCCGCCTTGACGAGGTCCTCGAACTCCTCGGTGCGCGCGTTGAAACCGAAGTTGCCCTTGCCCTTGCGGACAGCGTCCACGATGACCGAAGCCTCGTGACCGGCGTTCGCGGCGATCTGGCGGAGGGGCTCCTCGATCGCGCGGCGAAGGATGCGGAGACCGACCTCCTGCTCAGGGCTGAGCTCGAGCGAATCGAGCGCCTTCTGGCAGCGAACGAGCGCCACACCACCGCCGGGGACGACGCCCTCAGCAACAGCGGCGCGCGTCGCGTTAAGCGCATCCTCGACGAGATCCTTCTTCTCCTTCATCTCGACCTCGCTCGCGGCGCCGACCTTGATCACGGCGACACCACCGGCGAGCTTCGCGAGACGCTCCTGGAGCTTCTCCTTATCGTACTCGGAGGTCGTGTTGTCGATCT
>JAAZAH010000215.1 GCA_012514415.1 Sandaracinaceae bacterium | reverse complement strand
GACCATCTCGGGCTCGTCTTCCAGGCGCGATATCGCTCGGAACGGTTCACCGGCGGCGATTGGTTCGGAGGGCACGCCGAGATCGGTCTTCACGGACGCTTCGATCGCATCGATCAAAAACAAGACCTCGTCGAGGCCCCGCAGATGCGCGTATGGGATCATCGAAGGGACGCGTCGATCAACGCGCTCAGCCTCGGCATTTACGCGGATCTCGATCTCCGCTTTGGCGAACGATTCACGCTCCGCGGCGGGATTCGCGCCGATGTGTTGAGTTACGACGTTCACGATCGCCTCGCGCATCGCATCCCCTATGGCCGGCCCGAGCGTTACCTCGAAGGCGCGCGGACCACCTCGCTCGGCGCCGCCATCGGCCCGCGCATCGCGGCGGAGATCAAAGCCCATGAGCGCCTCCGCTTTATCGCGGCCTATGGTGAGGGCTTCCGTTCGCCCGATGCGCTCACACTTGGGGAAGGCGAGCGCGCGCCTTTTACAAAGGTCCGCTCGGCCGATGTCGGCGCGCGGGTGACGCCGCACGACGCCGTCCAAATCATGGCTTCCGGTTTCATCACGCAGCTCTCAGACGATGTCTATTTTGACGCGACCGAGGGGCGGCTCGAGCGGCTCGCGCCGACGCGGAGGAGCGGCCTTAGCCTCTTCGTCGATCTCTCACCGCTCGAATGGCTGAAGGCCTCGATCGCGGGCACCTATGTCCGCGCGATCCTCCTCGAATCCCGCCCCGCGAGCGTCGACGATCCCGATCCCGTCTTCGAAAAAGGCGAGGCGATTCCTTATGTACCGCCACTCGTCCTCCGCGCCGAGATCGCGGCCTCACATCGGCTTTTCAAGATCAAGGGTTTCGATGTGGAAGGCCGCGCGGCCCTCGGTTATCAGGCGCTTGGCGCGAGACCGCTTCCCTTCGGGCAAAAGGGCGATCCCGTCCATCTTCTTGATGCCAATCTCGGCGTCGAGGTCGGAATCGTCCGGATCGGCCTCGAGGGGATGAACCTCCTCGGGCGAAAATGGGCAGCGGAAGAGCTCGTCTACGCATCGAACTTCAACCCCTTTATGACGCCGAGCCGGCTCCCCACCCGCCATATCCACGCGGGGATGCCGCGCACGCTCCTCTTTACGCTTGGGCTTTCACTCTGAGGCGATCGCGATGACTCGAACTCGCACGGCGCTCCTCTCTCTCACTTTCCTCATCGTCTCGTCCATCGCGCTGATGGCGTGTGGCCCTGAGACGAGTCGCTCCGTCATCGAGCTCCCGGTATGGGCGTACGGAGATGCGCGCAACGAGCTCGTGGTGGATGAGTTCAAGCTCACCATCCTTGAGGCCAAGATCGCGCTCGGGCCCCTTTATTTTTGTGCCGCGAGGATCCCCTCCGATCACGTCTGTCGCACGGCGCGCCTCGAGCTCCTCGACCCATTCGTCCTCAATCTTCTAAGCGAAAGCATTCGCGAGGTCGGGGTGGCCCAGGGCGCGAGCGGGAGAATCTCCTCGGCACAATACAACTTTGGGCGCAGCATCCTTGCCGGGGAAGTGCTTCCGATCGCGGTGGGCGAGAGCGTGGACGGCTCGTCCGCTCGCTTCGTCTTGGCCATCGAAGGGCCGGATGACGAGGAAGTGAGGGTCCGCATCACGCTCAACCTCGATCCCGCACGCGCGGGATCGCTTCGCGTGCTTGGGCATCGCACCGAGGTCGACCTCGATGATTCGATCGAAGCGCTCGTGATCCACGCCTCCGCTTACGAGCTCTTCGCGGCACTTGACCTGGATGAGCTCGATTTCCCCGAGGACGAAGAGGTGCATGAGGTGGAGCTCGGCCCGGGCGATCCGCTCTACGAAGCGCTCGCCTCACGGATCTCGGGAGGCGCTTTCCTCGATTTTCGCTGGGAGAAACGATGAAACGATCCGCTTCCAAGCTTGCGCGAGGAGCAAAGGCATTTGCAGCCTTCATCGCGTTCCTGATGTTTATCGGTTGCGATAGCGAAAGCACGCTCCTCGTCATGATCGAGATGGACGAGAGCATCGCGCATGGCATCCACGGCGACGGGCATGGTCACAGCCACGGGCACGATCATCCAAGCGCTGTCGCCGATGGGTGGGAGCTCGAGTTCGAACGTTATCTCGTCCATTTTAACGATGTTAAGATCGCGAAGAGCGCTGATCTTTCTAGTGAAAAGATCGTTCCAATTCGGCGGATCGTTGATTTGAAGCGCATCCGTACGAACGAAGAGCTCGGAATCTTGGAAGGGCTCGAGTCCGGCCGATGGGATCGCCTCTGTTGGAGCATCGCGCCGCCCACCGAAGCGAGCGACTGTCATCCACGCGTCCCCCAAGCCATCTGCGACGCGATGATCCGAGATGGGATGAGCGTCCTCATCGAAGGCAGCCTTCATAAAGACGGCGGGCGTTCATGCCCACCCAACGGCGCGGAACAAGACGCCGACGAGATCCACTTCGAGTTCATGCTTCCCGTCGCCGTCCGTTTTGTCGAATGCCAGAGCGCTGGCGGAGAGGGCGTCGGGCTTCCCACAGGCGGGATGAGCGCCATCGCGCTCAGCTATCACGCCGAACATCTCCTCTTCAACGCGTTCGCCGAAGGACAGCGGACCATCCAGCTCCGAGCGCAATTTCTCGCGAATGCTGCGAAGGATGGGAGGGTCACACGAAGCGAACTTGAATCCATCCCGAGGAACGACTTCGAGGCGCTCTTCACGCGGTGCTCGGACGATCACTCGCTCCAATCGTTCAGCGAGGGCTATTCGCTCTCGGGCGCGATCAACGATCCCATCGAGACGCTCGAGGATTATCTGATCGCGCACCTGATGACGCAGGGCCATGTGGACGGCGAGCATGAGTGCGCGGCTCTCCCGCTTGAGCCCTGATTCCCTCGGCGCGGCTCAGCTCAATTGGGCTCAGCTCGCGGGAGGCGGCGGCAACTTTCGGTTTCGGAGCAGCTCCTCATATTCATCGAGGAAGCCCTTCCAGCGCGCCGCGCGCTCCTCCATTGGAGGGAGCTCGAAGGGCTTCGGCTTAAGTGCGAGGATCGCCTCTTCATCGACCTCATCGATGAGCTCAGGCGGAAGGCACCGTTCGGCGTACCGACGATAAACGCCCGATCGCACAAAAAGGTCGAGGAGATCGGGATCGAGATGGTTGTTCACCTTCATCGCGCCCATGATGCGCATCGTCTCAGAGAGCGTCTTCCCCTTTTTATAGGGCCGATCTTGCGCCGTCAGCGCCTCGAAGACGTCGGCGATCGCCATCGCCCGCGCGGGAATCGACATATCACCCGCAAAAAGCCCGCGCGGATACCCGCGTCCATCCATCCGTTCATGATGGCCGCCCGCGTACTCGGGGACGCGCCTCAGACTCCGCGGGAACGGAAGCGATTCGAGCATCTTGATCGTGTCGACCATATGGCCGTTGATGATGAGGCGCTCCTCGTCGGTCAGCGTACCGCGCTCGATCGTGAGGTTTTTCACCTCGTCCTTTGTGAGCAGGGCCATCTCTTCATCGAAGACGCTCACCCTCTCCTCAGCGAGCGCAAGGATTCGCATCCGGGCGCCCTCATCGAGAAATTCAGCGCCCATGTTGGCGTGTTTTAGGAATGCGTACGCATCGACGAGACGGGCCTCGGCCTCCGAAGCGCGCCGCTCGGCCTCTTCGAGGGTGATTTCGCCGAGCGCTGCAAGACGATAAGCCTCGGACTCAACTTCGCGCGCCTTGAGCGCGAGGCGCGTTCGGACAAGCTCGATGCGATCGTAAATCGTCTCGAGCTTGGTTGCCTTGTCCATAATGTGAATCGGGGTGACGACCTTCCCGCAGTCATGGAGCCATGCGGCGATCCGGAGCTCGTACCATCCCTCCTCGTCGAGGTGAAAATCGGCGAATGCCGGGCTGTTGTCTTTGCAGACCTCCTCGACGAGCTCGAGGACAAGCTCGGGGACGCGCTCACAATGCCCACCTGTATAAGGGGATTTGGAGTCGATCGCCGTCGCGATCATCTGGATCACGCTCTCAAGGAGCGCCTTTTGACCATCCAGTAGGAACTGATTTTCGAGCGCGATGCCAGCCTGCGCCGCAAGCGCCTCGACGACCGCCCGATCGCTTTCGCGAAAAGGAATCGCTTCACTCCCATCAGGTTCGCGCGCGTTGATGAGCTGGATGACCCCGAGGACATACCCCTGGCTGTCGATGAGCGGAATGGCGAGGCAAGAGCGGGTCCGATATCCAGTCGAAGCGTCCATCGCCTTGGCCCCGCTAAAATCGAAACCCTCGGCGTTGTAGACATCGTCGATGGCCACGCTCTCGGCCGAATGGACGACGTATGTGGCGACGTTCCGCTCGTTGGGCACTCCGTCGACATAGAGCGGGATGGCGCGAAAATCCGGTGGCAGCTCTTCTTCGCGTTTGAGCTCGATCCCGAGGACGTCATTGACGACGATGACGAAGCGCAGCGCGTCGTCTTCAGTGCGCAAATAGAGCGTTCCGCCTTCGGCGTTGCAGATGCGCTTCGCCTCAGAGATGATGCGCTCAAGGAGACGATCGCGATCTTTTTCGGACGCGAGGGCGCGGGCGAGGGAAAGGACGAGCTCGAAATGCTCTAGCGTCGGTGAAGGGTCGTAAGGGACGGGCATCGGATGCAATCCGGGGGATATGGAGCGGAGCGCAACATAAATCAACCACGAGCCGCCCGCCGCAGTCCATCCGTCCCATGTTTTTTTCGTTTTTGAAATACCCCATCGCTCTTATGAAAAAAATAAGCCTCTTTTTCGCGGATCCGAACTACAAAAGCCGCGGAAACTTCGCATTAATTTGACTTGGCACAGGGAATGCTTATGTTCCCTGTAAGCTTTCGACGCGCCACGCCGATCCCCTCCCCCCCTAAGGCGTGGTGACCTCTCGAACGCGTATCGCCCGCGGCTGCTTCCTCCTCCCCCCCTTCAAGCGCCGCGGGCGAGCTTTTTAAGCCACACGAGATGCGATCCATCATTGAATTTTTCCTCGATTGATCGGATGGTTGGAGACGTGGAGGATAGGTCAGCAACCGCATCACCGGAGCGCGAGGCGCTTCGGGCGATCGAAGAGCAGCGGAGGGGCGCGTTCAAACGCGTACTCATCGGCCTGCTCTTGCTGAACCTCGCACCGCTTGCCGCCACCGTCGGTCAGCCCGATTACAACCCCGGCGCCGTCATCGCCTCGTATGGCACGATCGCGCTCATTTATTTCGGCGCAGTCTTTTTTTTCAGGAAAGGCTGGCTCGGACTCTCAGCGCATTTTCTTACGGCGGGCATCTTCACCGTCGCATTCGCTTGCGTGCTTTTCATGGGCGGCGTGAACAGCCTGATCTCGGCTTCGTTCATCACCGTCATCTTGATCGCGGCGCTCACTGCGGGTGCGCGCGCGACGACCATTTACGCCGCCCTAAGCTTTCTAGCCTGCTCTTTCGTTT
>JAAZAH010000214.1 GCA_012514415.1 Sandaracinaceae bacterium | reverse complement strand
TCCCCGGCCTCCGATCGTACGGTGGACGCGCGAGTTTCTCAGGCGAGGTGAAGACGGCGCGCTGCTTCGGCGACAATAGCGTGGTGAAGTCGACGCTCGCGACGCCCGGCGAGGGCCGGGTGCTCGTGGTCGATGGTGGTGGCTCGCTCCATCACGCGCTGATGGGCGATCTCATCGGGCAATCCGCCGTCGATAACGGCTGGGCAGGCGTGATCATCGAAGGATGCGTGCGCGATACGAAGGCCCTTGGGGAGATGCAGCTCGGCGTGCTCGCGCTCGGATCGATCCCGCGAAAGAGCGTGCGCCGGGGCGAGGGCGAGCTCGATGTGGAGATCGGCATCCGCGGCGTCGTCTTGCGCTCGGGTGATTATATTTATGTCGACGAGGACGGCGCGATCGTGAGCGAGAAGAAGCTGCTCTGATAGTGGGCGGAGGCTAGCGGGCCGCGAAGAGTGGGAGCTCACGCGGCTCAATCGATAGACAATCCACGGCGCGGGGATGAAGGGCCGCCAAATGATTAAGCTGCGCGGCTTTAAATGCCGAAGCTCGCTCCCCTAGGGGTGGGGAATCTCCGGCAGTTAAAAGTTATTGACCTGCGTCCGTAGAAGCTAGCTAATGTGGATCGCTGGAGATGATAGCGATTGGGGGTATCGGGATGCGGAAGCACCTTGGGATTTATGCGTCAGTCTTCATCGGCTGCTTCGGTCTTCTGCTCTCGGGCTGCCAGACCTGCCCAGCGGTGGGTTGCGCACCGCGCTTGACGGTAAGCGTCTCTGATGAAGTAGCTGCGCTCGGTGAGATCATCATCGAGCTCGATGGCGAGCAGGTCGAATGCCCGAGCGCGGATTGCTCTCTCGCTATGTCCGGGGGCGACGCCGCCTATTGGTTCAATCGGCAAGCCGAACGCGTTGATGTTTTCATCGTCGGCGAAGACGAAAATATCATCGAGCATTTCGAGAAAGAGCCCGAATATCGCGAAAATGAGGCGCTCGTCTTTCCCGATTGCGATGAAAATTGCCCGGATTTCGCGTCGGTCGCCGTTCCCTGAGAGCGCGCCAATAAGGTGGTCCTCGCCGGACTGACGCGGCTTCAACGCACGCGCTACCGTGCCCTTCTTCGGCTATCTATTGGCCGGCGAATCGCAGCACCGCGTAGCGTGCGGCGGCGCGCCCGTCTGGCTGAGCTCGACGCTCTTGATGTCCGCGCGCTCGCTCATGCGGATCGCCTCCGAGACGTCGAGCTCGGCGACAAAGGCGTTGATGAGCAAGAAGCTATGCTCGTACGCGCCACTAGAGGGGTTGATCGAGGCGATGGCGCAGGCCTGGCTCTCGGCGATCGCCTCGGCGCGCGCCACATAGTCAAGGTCGCTTGACCATTTTGATGCCTCACGATCGTGCGGCGGCGCGGGGAGCGGATAATCCTCGAGGCTCAGCTCCTCTCTCATGAGGATCACGAATGATTCGGTGCCCTCGCCGAGGATATCCCGGAGCTCGCTCTTGTCGGGCGTGAGCTTATCGGCGCCAGGTTCGTGCTCCTCGGCGCAGGTGCCGGCGCTCGTTAATTGAACGCGGAAATTATCGTATTCCGCCGGCTCGATGGAGACGCCGAGCGTTGTCTCTTGGCCGCTCTCGGAGCAGGCGCTGAGCGCGGCGAGAGAGAGCATCAGCCCAAGACCGAGGAGCGACGCGATATGGATGCGGGGTTTCATGGCTCTCCTCCTTGATGGCTGCCGCGGCGTAGAGCGTCATGCTCAGATCGGGCGTCTCTCGGGCTATCCCCGTGTTTCATGACGTCTCGAGAGAGGATAACGCGGGGCGCGAGAGCGCGGCAAGGGGCCTCGGGGCAGACCGCGAGGTCGAGCTCGTTTGCCGGCCGATTGCTTCTTTGGCGAGCGGCCGATTGCATAGTTTGGCGTCGGCTGATTGCTCAGTAGGATAGCGGCTGATTGTATAGTTTGGCGGCGGCTGATTGCTTAGTAGGAGAGCAGCCGATTGCTTGTTTGGTGCGTTTTAGTTTGCCGTCATAAGACCACCGCGCGTCCAACACATGGCTCCGGCGCCGCCCCTTGATGCGCGGCACTTATCGAGCGCTCGCGCGACGCGCTTAGCCGCAAGCGTGTCGATGGGTTCGCGGCGCCTACATCTCCCATAGCCACGAGAGGGGCGCGGCGAGGCTCTGCTCAGTTCCTAGTGAAAACGCGCTATTTCCGGCGTAGAACAAGACGCCTCCCTGCCAATCCTTGCCGCATTGTTCGGCGAGTCGACGTAAGCCCCGACCATCGCGAGGTGTAGCCGTGATGGCGGACTTCACCTCCACGCCCCAGGTCTGCCGCCCGCGGGTGATCACGAGATCGACCTCAACCTGGTCCTTATCGCGATAATGCCAAAACCGCAGGTCCGGGTCAGTCCAGCCCGCCTGAGCGATCAGCTGTTGCACCACGAACGACTCGACTAGGTGACCGAAACGCTCACGCTGGCCGCTCCAATCGTTTGATGTCAGGCCGACCAACGCGGCGCCGAGCCCGCTATCGACGACATGCACTTTCGGCGATTTGATCAGTCGGTTTGCAGGGTTTCGATGCCAAGGAGAGAGGCGGCGGACGAGGTAGAGGCGCTCGCAGACGGCGAGATAATGCTCGACGGTGGCGCGCTGGATGCCGAGATCAGCCGCGAGGCTCGTCACGTTCAATAGCTCAGCGGTGCGCAGGGCAAGAAGCTCCATCAAGCGGCCCACCATGGCGCTGTCGCGCACGCGCGCGACGTCATGCACGTCGCGCTCAAGCAATGAGCGTAGATATGCGCGATGCCAAGCGCGCGCGCGGACCGCCGGGCGTGAGAGCGGCTCCGGGAAGCCCCCTCCAACGACGTGCTCAATCAACTCCGTCGGCGCCGCGAGCTCCTGCGACGCGATCTTTGGCTTGAGCGTTCCTTTGAGCAGCGCCGCAAGAAACTGCCCCTTTGAGCGCGCCTGCTCGGCGGCCGTCAGAGGGTGCAGGTGCAGCACCTCCATTCGCCCCGCAAGCGAATCGCCCAGCTTCGGTAAGAGCAGCAGGTTGGCGGAGCCCGTCAGGATAAACCGTCCCGGTCGCCGGTCTTCATCAACCGCCAGCTTGAGAGGGCGCAGCAGCTCGGGCGCGCGCTGAATCTCGTCCAAGATGGCGCGCGCTGGCAGCGCTGCCACGAAGCCTCCGGGATCCTCCTTAGCGAAGGCCAGCGTCGCAGGATCGTCGAAGCTCAGGTAGGCATATTTCGGCTCGAGCGTGCGCGCCAATGTGGTCTTGCCCGACTGACGCGGTCCCAGCAAGCAGACCACGGGCGTGTCCTTTAGCGCCGTCTTCAAGCTCGATCTCAGGAGGCGGGGATAAGGTTGGGGCGCGTCCATTTGATGGATAGGATAGCGTCCAATTGCCTATTTTACTACCGTCCATTTGATGGATAGCGAGGCGGCTGATTGATTAGTAGGAGAGCGGCCGATTGCTTATTCGCCCTGATCTCAGGGCGGAACGGGCGCCTTAAACGGCGGCGCCGCGGCAAAGCCAACGAGGCTCTCCGCGGCGCTTGGGTGAGAGGCGGCCATATCAAAATCGATACGGTCTCCGCACGACCTTCATCAGCGGTACTTAATCTAGGGACCAGTCGATCGGCTGCCAATTCGGCGGGATGATCACCTCGGTCGGCGGGAGCGCCGGGCCTTTTTGGCCGACGCCGAGCTGGCCCGCTTCGTTTGCGCCCCAGCACGAGAGCTCGCCCGAGGCGCTTAGCGCGCAGGCGTGGCGATAGCCCGCGGCGATCGCGATGGCGTCGCTCAAACCTTGAACCGCGATGGGCGTCCGGCTCGACTCTGCGTTATCGGGCGCCCCGCCGAGCTGCCCCTCCACGCCGCGTCCCCAGCAGACGACCTCGCCGATCTCGCGAACGGCGCAGCTAAAGCTATCGCCCGCCGCGATCGCGACGGCGTCCTCGAGCCCCGTGACCCGGACGGGCGCGGCTTCGGGGAGAGAGCCTGCGTCTTCGCTCCCAAGCTCGCCGTCGTGCGCGCGCCCCCAGCAGACGACCTCGCCGCTCTCGAGGAGCGCGCATGCGTGCAGGTTCCCGGCGCTCACTGCGACGGCGTCCGTGATGCCAAGCACCGATACGGGGCGCGTCTCGTAGAGCTCATCGCCCGACTCGCCGTTTCCGAGCTGGCCGTGCGAATTCTTTCCCCAACAAGCGATCTCGCCCGTCTCGCGGAGCGCGCAGCTAAAAGCGTTGCCGGCGGCGACGGCGATCGCGTCGCCAAGCTCGGAGACATCGACGGGCGTCGTGGCCATCCCCTCGGACGAGCCCTCTCCGAGCGCCCCAGCGTACGCGTTCCCCCAGCAGCGCACCGTGCCGTTACGGAGCGCCGCGCAGGTATGCGCGTAGCCTGCGGCGAGCGAGACGACGCCTCCTGCGAGGCGGCCGACATGTTGAGGCGTATAGGCCCGCTCCTCGGCGAGGCCGTTGCCGATCTGACCGTCGTAGTTCCGGCCCCAGCAGAGCACGCGCGTATAGTCGCCCTGGAGGCTCCGCATGGCGCAGGTATGGTAGCGGCCCGCGCTCACAAGCGTGATATCCTCCACCGCGTCGCCCTCGATATAGACCGGCGTTTCGCGATCGAAGAGATCGCCTTGAGGTCCCTGGAGCCCAAGCTGAAGCTCCGTATTGCGCCCCCAGCAGAGGAGAAGCCCATCGAGGCGCGCCGCGCAGCTATGATGCCCGCCGGCCGAGATGCTGATTGGAGCCGCGGGCCCGATCGGCTCCCAGCGCCCGAGCTCGCAGCGCGTCGGGCGCATGACGAGATCGGTCTCGTCGCCGGGCCCCCCGCCGAGCTCGCCATCGACGCATTCATCGGGATCCTCACAATGCGAGTGCGCCGGAGAGGGCCACCAAGGAAAATGCTCAGGGCAGACCTGATGCATCAGCCCGCGATCGTTCAGACCGCAGACGAGAGCGCGCTCCTCCCCCTGCTCGCACTCTCCCCTCACCTCCTTACCGTCACCGCAGCCAGCGAGAGCGAAGAGCGAGAGGCCGAAGAGCGCCAAGCGCCGCGTGTTCAGAGACAGAACCATCCGTAGTCCTCGCTTCCCTCGGGATCCACAAGTTTACAGATCCCGGGCATTTGCTCAGGCGTGCCCGCGCCCCGAAAGCAGCCGTCTCCCCCGCACCCCGGAAAGCAGACCTTATCGTCCGAAGCGAGATCCACCAGGCCATCTGCGTCGATGCCCAAGCAGCGCCCAGGCGTCGGACCTTCGCTCGTATGCGGATCGATGGGGCAGTCCTCATCAGCCTCACAGGAGAGGGTGCAAAAGCCGGGAGTGCGATATCGCTCCGGGTATCGGCTATACCGGCACTCGGGCGTGATCGGGGAAC
>JAAZAH010000213.1 GCA_012514415.1 Sandaracinaceae bacterium | reverse complement strand
GCACGCGAGGCGCATCAAAAGAACGGGTCAATTCCGCGTCGTGACGCGCCGCGCGGCCCTGCCTGCTACCCAGCGCGAGGGTGTGACTGCCACCATTCGCGGTTATTGCCAGCCCCGAGCGCCGATGCAAGATTGGATGGAGGCAACCGGAGAGAGGGGAAAGAACGATGGCACAGACAACCACACGCGAGGCGAATAAGGAAAACGAGCGCACGCAGAAGGCGCGGCTTCGTACGCCGACCGGCTTCAAAGAGGAAGAGGCAAAGGAGATCGCGAAGCAACTCAACGGCGTCCTCGCCGATTGCTTCACGCTCTACCTCAAGGCGAAGAACTTCCATTGGCACCTCAGTGGGCCGCATTTTCGAGACTATCACCTCCTTTTCGAGGAGCAGGCACAGGAGATTTTTCGAATGATCGACCCGCTCGCCGAGCGCGTGCGGCGCGTCGGGTCGACGACCATCCGCTCGATCGGGGATATCGTTCGCCTCCAAAAACTCGACGATAACAACGCGGATTTTGTCGAGGCGGCCGATATGCTGGAGGAGCTGATCGAGGACAATCAGATCCTCCTCGCTCGCCTTCGCGATGCGCGATCGTGCTGCGAGGAGTACGAGGATGTGGGGTCGACAAGCCTGCTCGAAGAGTGGATCGATCAGACCGAAAAGCGGATCTGGTTCCTGTACGAAACGTCGAGGCCGCATCTGAGCGGCGGTCATTAGGCTGCGAAAGTCGCCTTCTGCTCCCGTGGGGCGAGCGCTCGGATGCTTGTCGGATGGCGCTCGCCTAGGGACTTCAGCTTCGGTTTGACACGCCCCCAATTGGGGGATGAGAGCGCGCAGTTGCTTTTCACTTGCGCAATCTTTGCGTCTATCGTATTTCATTCTTGAAATGCGAGTGCGTTTGGGAACGCTGGATGTTCAGGGAGGCGAGCCCACACACGCGAGCTGAGTGTCACCGAGGGGGAATCGATGAACAAGCTATCGAGCACGGAGCGGGATGGTTGTGACTCAGGGAAGCAGGCGCCCGATCGGGGGTTGAGCGCGTCCGCCCTGCTGCGTGGACTCGCCACGCACTTCAATGACGCCGATTATGTCGAAGCCACGGCGCGGGCACTCAGCGCCGCCGGCGACGATCGTCGGGCAGAGCGCGTTTATCGCCACGCACGAAAGCTTCGTCCTGCTTGCGGCCACATGGTTCGGGAGCACGCGACGCTCCTTTTGAGGCTTGGCAGGACCGACGAGGCCATTTCCGTCCTTGAGGCGGCAGCGACGGAAAAAGCGCTCGCGGAGGGCGAGCGCGGTCTCATCGAATGCCTCATGGCGGAATGCCTCCGCGATCGGGGCGAATATCAGCGCGCGCGCCACATCGTCGAGCGCTGGCTGGTCCATGAAAAGACTTGGGATCTCGCCACGTTCATTTGGGTGGACTGCGTGACGCTTTCCGCGGCATCGCTCGAGCAGGAACTGAAGCTCGCAGTCGAGGCGGGCCGCGCTTCTCCCGCGATGATCCACGCCTTTTTACAGGAGCTTCCCGTCGATGCCCATCCGCACGTGGCGCGCGCCATCCTCAACGCGGCGGATCACACGCTCTTTCCTGGGTGGCTTTCGACGATTCCCGATCTCCACCGCCTCGCGATTCGTCTCCTGAGCGCTGGATCGACCTACCGCGTCGCGCACTGATTCAGGTCCTTGCCCTCGCCGTCGTACGATCTCTTTGGAGGTCGACGGATGAGGACGCTTGGCGTTATCGTGATTGGAGGGCTCGGGCGATCGCTCCTCGGCGTGCGCGAACTCGTCGCGCCGAGCGTTCGGGGACTGCCTCTCGTCGAGCGGGGGCTCGGTGTCTTGGCGTCGATGGGGATCGAAGAACGTCTCATCCTCCTCCCCTCGGGCATGCTCGATAAATTTATCGTCCCGACCGGAGCCTGTGCGATCGCCTTTGACGATGGGGAGAGTCCCCGGCATCGGCTCCACGGTCTTTTGTCGCTGGGCGAGGGCGACGAGATCGTCTTCCTTCTCGTCTCAGACGGGATCGCCGCCACGCCTTCTCGACTCCGCGCCCTTCTCAAAGCCGTCGGCGAGGGCGCCGAACTCGCTTATCT
>JAAZAH010000212.1 GCA_012514415.1 Sandaracinaceae bacterium | reverse complement strand
TATCTCTACAATGAACGAGCGGCCGAGCGCGCCTATCGTCGCTATCCGGATCTCAAGCTGGTGATCATCTTGCGTGATCCCGTCGACCGCCTCTTTTCTCACTACCTTCACATGCGCCGAATGGGCGATGAGCCGCTCTCGCTGAGCTCCGCTCTAAAGGCCGAGCCGCTACGCCGCGCACGAGGCTATGGGCCGAGCTACCATTACCTCTCGCAGGGCTTTTACAAGGCGCAGATCGAACGCTTCGTCACGCGTGCTGGATGGGAAAAAACCAAGATCGTGCTCTTTGACGACCTCGTGAAAGATCCGATCAGCACGGTCCAATCCATCTACGGATTTCTCGGCGTAAGCGATCGCTTCCTTCCTCCCGTCGACGAAGTGCATAACGCCTTTTACGAGCCTCGCTTGCGAGCCATCGATGAGCTCGTGATGGGGAGGAGTACGCTCAAGCGCATCGCAAGAGCGGCACTTCCCGATCGTCTCCGAACCCAAGGGGCGAATCTCCTCCGAGCGCTCAACGCCGCGCCCAAGCCGAAGCTCGATCCGGCCATCCGCGAAGAACTCAAGCGTCTCTACCGAGCCGAGATCGAGGCGCTCGAGCGCTATCTCGATCGCGATTTGTCGGCGTGGTACTAACGCCGCTTTCTCGAGCGCCTCAATCAAGCGCCCGACTCAAGTCTCGAGCAGCTCCCGCACCCTCCGGCGGAGAGTCGCGCCATCGCCTTTGGCGACAAAACCCTCGGCGCCCACTTCACGCGCGGCGCGGTGGAGGCTGAGCTCATCGTTCGAGCTGTAGAGCACGACGCGCCTCCTCGTTCCCTCCTCACCGCGAATGAGCAACGTGGCGAGGCGATCTCCTGAGAGCCCCGGCATATTGACATCGAGGAGAATCAGATCGGGATTAAACTCAAGCACCGTCTTCGTCGTCCCAAATGGACTGGACTGAACGCGAACGTGATGACCATCGAGCTCGAGAAGCTCGCGCGTGATCTCGAGGAGCTCGTGATCGTCATCCACAACAAGGATTCGTTTGGTTGTCATATGGTTCTGAGTTCTCTTGGAAGCCGGAGCGTGAACGTCGCGCCCTTTCCAAATTCGGAGCTCACATTGAGCGTGGCTCCGAGTCGCTCGGCGAGACTCTTGCTCAGCGAAAGACCGAGGCCCGTGCCTCCATAGCGGCGTGTCTTTACGTTCTCGAGCTGAGTGAAGGGCTCGAAGATGAGCGGAAGCGACTCGGCAGCGATGCCTGGTCCAGTATCCTCGATGGCGATTTCATATTCACGCGGCAAAGGCGTGAGGCGAAACGTCACACTGCCGCGCTCGGTAAATTTGGCGGCATTGCTCGCGAGGTTCGTGAGGATCTGCCGAAGCTTGATGGGATCGGTTTGGATGGTGGCGCGCTCGATGCCGAGCTCTCTTCGAAGCTGAACCTCGGGGCGAAGCAGGATCGCTGTCCCGTCGGCGACCTCCTCGATAAGCGCGGTGAGATCACATTCCTCGCCAATCGTCTCGACCTTGCCGGCCTCGAGTTTTGCTTGATCCAAAATGTTGTCGATGAGCGCGCGAAGATGCATCGAAGTCACGCGCAGTGTCCGAAGCCTGCGGAATGCGCGCTCCGAATCGTTCGCCGCGAGATAGGTCTCGATGAGCTCCGAGGCGCCAAGGATGGTGTGAATGGGCGCGCGGAGCTCATGCGTCATCGCCGCGAGAAAATTGGATTTCATCGCGGCAACCTCTTCGAGAATTCGGCCCTTTTCCTCTGCAGCCCGCTTGCGCGCGCGCTCAACCTCGAGGCGCCATGTTTGATAGAGGATGAGGCGCTTTACGGAGAGGAGACCGCGATAGTTTCCCCCTCGATCGACGATGATGAGATCATCGTAGGCCCGCTTCTCGCTCCGCTCGAACGCGCGCTGGAGGCAATGCTCGAGCGTCGAATCCTCAACCAGGATGAGCGCGTCGCGATCGGCGAACTCGGCAGCGCTTCGATTCGCAAAAAGCGCGTGACCAAAGCGCGCGGAGAGGATCGCCGTCAGCGCCTCGCGCGTCAGCAGGCCGATGGGGCGTAAGCCGTCGACAACGGCGACCGCTTCGAGGCGGGTTTGCTCAAAGATGGTCTCGGAGATCTCGACGAGGGTGCGCGAAGCCTCGACACCTTGAATGGCGATCACTTCATCGCCCGCAGTCGCCTCGCGAATCGCGGACGGCTCCGCTCGGTTTTCCTGGTTCCGGTGGATGGTGCGCGTCATCGATCGAGCGGCGGAGAGCTCCAAGCGTGGCTTCATCTCGCATTGAGGATGACGATGTTCGGGCGCGCAGTCCTCAAACGCTTCGGTGACGATTTCGTCGCGCTCGACCGAAGCGGCTTTGGACCGCCTAGCGAACGTGGGCGTTTTCGATTTCGTTGATCTTCAGCTGAGTTGCCTCTCGAAGTCGCTCGAAGGGGAGCCGCTGCGAGGTGATCCAGCGAAGATAGAGCCCGACTCCAAAGCGGTTCAGGTTGAAGCGAACCCGAGCGTCGCGATTTTTGAACGCGAGCGCCGCCCGCTCGGCCAGCGATGGCGGTTTTGCAAGCGGGCGAGTCCGCTCGTATCCGCGAAGCTCCATCAGCTCCCCAACCGCGAGTTCGACGAGCTCGATCTCCCGACGGCTGAGCTTCTTTCGCCAAGCCTGAGCGTATTTGGGATCGGGCGCTTCATAAGTCGTTGTATCGCCGATCTCGAGCATCTCCGCCGCGAAGGGCAACTCGAGAAAGCCGAGGACTCCGCTCAGCGTCGCTTCGGGGAAGCGAACGAGATCCTCGTAGGTCACCTCGTAAAAGCGTACGCGCGGAAAGCGATCGCGGAGTTTCGACCAGTTCTCCTCAGCCGAGCGCCAATATGCGGCGCCATGATAGACCGTTCCCACCCATCCCATGCCGATGGTCGAGCGCGCGACATCCCTTGGATCACGCACGATGTGAAGAAAACGAGCGTTCGGGAAGAGCTCCGGCAGACGGTGAATGTTGGCGTGAACAGTGAACCCGAACACCGGTCTCCCGTCGCCGTGGCGTCGATAGGCTTCGGAGACGAAGCTGCGCGCGGCCCGCACATAGTCGCCGCTTCCATCAAAGGGGAGTTGTTTGAGGCGGGCGTGACGATCGGTCCGAAGGCGCTCTCGATACTCCTCGACGCTCGGGAAGCCCTCGTCACCCAAATAGCGCGTGAGCTCTTCGAACTCGGCAAAGCATCGGATCGAGGGGTGGTGATCGAGTAAGAGGCGGAGGAGCGTGGTTCCCGATCGGAGCGCGCCAACGATGATCACCGGCTCTTCGAACGGACGCCTCGAGCGCCCATCGCTCGCGCGTCGATTGAACTTGGTGTTTTCCATCTCGTCGATCCTCCCCGCTCGACTATGATACGGATCGACGGGATGAGTCTTCCGCTGGCAATCTCTTAGAATCTGGAGAAAATAGGCGTGAGAATGAACGACGGAGAGCCCTCACGATGAGTCATACTGCTTTGGTCGACGAGATCCTCGCTCCACTTACCACCTCGATCGAACCAAGCGCGAGCGTCGTCGAGGCGAAGGCGCGGATGGAGGAGGCGCAGCTCCAATATCTTCCCGTGATGGAGGGCGAGTCGCTGGTCGGACTTCTCACCTCGCGCGATCTTTCGCTCGCCGCGAACCTCTCGGAAAACGCCGAAGTGCGTGATCTGCTGACGATGAGGCCGATCACCGTTCCTCTCGGCACCTCGGTGCACGATGCCGTCGCCCGGATGCTCGATGAACGGGTAGGCGCGGTCGTCGTGATCGACGAGGGCCATGTGAAGGGCATCATCACGCATTACGACGTTTTTCGGGTCTTCGGCGAGCGCGCTTTCGGCGAGGAGGGGGTCGAGCAACCCACCGAGATTCGCCAGCGCGTGCTCGACGAGCACCGAAAGATCACCGTGATCCTCGATAAGATCGAGGGACTTGCCGAGCAGCTTAAGGCCGGGGATGCCGACTCCGAAGTGCTCCTCCGCCGCGCCATCTTCGAACTGCACGAGGTGATGCGGCACCATATGGCCTACGAAGAGCGAACGCTCCTGCCCGTTCTCCGGAGCTCCGATAGCTTTGGCCCTGCGGAAGTCGCCGCGTTCATCCGCGAACACCAGGTGCAGCGCAATATGCTCGAGAAGGTCGCGACTGAATTGGCTGGCGCCGAAAAACTCGTCGAGCTCATCGGAAGTGTGCTCGATCTCGTCCGAGCGATTCGCGACGATATCGAGCATGAGGGGAGGGAATTTCTCAACGAAGACCTCTTCCGAAGCACTCCCGCGAGGGGTGCCGGCTCGGCCGGCTGAGGCGCGCCTTTTCTCTGCGCTCTCCGCTCGCGCAACAGCGCGCGCTCATTCCTCCCGAAGGCCGAGCTCTTTCATCTTGGTCTGTAGGCTTTTTCGCGAGATGCGGAGGAGGCGCGCGGTATGGGTGACATTCCTTCCCGTCTTTTCGAGCGCCCGCTCGATCAATGCCTTCTCCATACGCGAGGTGGCCTCGCGCACCAAATCTTTGAGCCCCGCGGACTCATCTTCGTTCAGCAGATCGGGGAAGCCGGCGAGACTCTCTTCGATGCTAGGAAGACCTCCGGATGCGTCCCGATCGCGTGAGTTTGCGCGACGAATGGGCTCAGGAAGATGCTCCGGTTCGATGATCTCCCCGTCGCAAAAAAGAAGACAGCGTTCGACCAGGTTCTCGAGCTCGCGGATATTTCCCGGGAATTCATAGGCGAGCAGGAGCGCTTCCGCCTCGGGACTGATTCCGCGAACAGTCCGCCCCAATCGCTCGTTGTAGCGATCGAGGAAATGCGAAAAGAGCAGCGCGATGTCCTCGGGGCGCTCTCTCAGCGGAGGAAGCTCGACGTGGACGACGTTCAAGCGGTAGTAGAGATCTTCGCGGAATCGTCCTTCGCGGATCTCCTCCTCGAGGTTTCGATTGGTCGCGGCGACGAGGCGGACGTCCACGCGGATGGTTTTGATGCCGCCGACGCGCTCAAATTCTTGCTCCTGAAGCGCGCGGAGAAGCTTCACCTGCATGCTCGGTGGGATCTCCGCGATCTCATCGAGAAAAAGCGTGCCCTCGTGCGCGAGCTCAAAACGGCCCGGCTTGCTCGTCACGGCGCCGGTGAACGCCCCGCGCTCGTATCCGAAGAGCTCCGCCTCGAGCAGCTCGGTGGGGATCGCTGCGCAGTTTACCCGGACGAATGGTTTGCTCTTCCGCCGTGAATACTCATGGAGCGCACGGGCGACGAGCTCTTTCCCGGTCCCGCTTTCGCCCGTGACGAGAACGGTCGACGGCGTGTCGGCGACGCGATCGATCACATCGAAGATCTCGAGCATCCTCGGGCTCCGGCCGATGATCTCGAAACGCCCGCCCGCTTCAGTCGCGTTGCTCGCGGTGGTTTGGCTGAGCTCGCGCGTGCGAGCGGCCTTCATCACAGCCGAGCGCAGTTCATCACGATCGAAAGGTTTGGTGATGTAGTCGAACGCACCCAATTTGAGGGCCTCGACGGCGGTATCGACCGTACCGTGCGCCGTGATCATGAGGACTGGGACGCGCGGATATTCGGCGGCGATGTATTTGAGGACGCCCATCCCATCGAGGCGGGGCATCTTGAGATCGGTGATGACGAGATCGACGTGATGCTCGGCGAGCGCGGCGACCGCCTCTTCACCGTCGCCCACCCCAATTACATCGAAACCATCCCGGCGGAGTTGCGACTCTAGGACACGTCGAAGGTTCGGCTCATCGTCGGCGACGAGGATCTGTTGCCTGTTCTTACTCACGCATAGAGCTTTTCGCCTTTACGCCAAGGAATCAATGCCGAAGGTGCAAGCGCGAGATACATCCATCCACGTGTAGCCGCCCCATCGGCTCGGGACGGCCCGCCGTTTATGCGCGTTTTGGGGCTTCAGCTCGCGAGCCGCTGCTCGATGGCGCGGAGCACAGTGGCGCGATTCTTCGTCGCCTCTTCATAGGCGCGGATGGCCTCGAGCAGCTCGCCGTCGAGATCCGCAATGGCCGCAATGGCGGCCTTGGCATTCATCTCATCGTAGCCGGGGAGAGGCAGGAGGGCCTCGCCTTCTTTCGCCGCAGCATGGGACGCGCGCGAAGAAGCCGCGCCCTTTGAACCTCCGTTCGGTGCGCTCGTCTTCGCGCCTTGCGCTTCGACGCTCCCGCTGGCGGATGCCCTCGGTGTCGACGGATGTGCAGCTTCACTTTCGGTCTGCTCGCGCGCATCCGCGCCAAGCTGGCTCAGGCGCAGATGGATCTTCGCGTCGATCTCGCGGAGCAGCTCGGAGATGCCCTGAAGCAGGCGTCGCTCGCTCTCATTGAGCCATTCGGTCGCGATCCGCTGCGAACGATCGACCAGCTCGACGCTGGCAGCGCGAGTGTTTTGAAAGAGCGAGAAGCTTCGCTCCCGGAGCGCCTGGATGCTGGGCGGATTTTCGAGGCCCTCCGCCATCCTCTTCATGAACTTCTCAGATGCGTTCTGATTCATCGGTCTATCCCTTCTCGATTCGTATCCATCCGGTGATTCTCCGGAACGACGCATCGCGTCAATTGCCACTTAGCCCGCGGTGATTGCGATTTCAAGGCGACAAGAGAGGGACAACGAGTGAGGGATTTCGGACTTTGACGAGTGGCCTCGCTCGGGGCTACGATCGCTCCATGGCGACGGAGCAAAAGAAACGGCAGCTTTCCGAGTCCTTTCCGGCGGGGACGCGCCTTTTCGATGTCAACGACGACCCCGGACCGATGTACGTCATCCAGCGCGGGCGCGTGAAGATCGAACGGAAGCGCGGCAAGATTCTTGAGCTCGTCGCTGAGCTCTCTTCGGGTGATTTTTTCGGCGAGCTCGCAATCTTCAATGGCCGCGCACGGACGCATCGAGCCACCGTCATCGAAGACGCCCAGCTGCTCATCATCGATGCGAAGACTCTAGCGAGTCTCCTAAAGCGCGATCCCGAAATCGCCATCCGTCTCCTTCAAGATATGGCGCGGCCACTCGACGGCGCCAACGCCCTCGTTGAGGTCTACGGCGAGCGCGATCCTGTCGCGAGGGTTGTGCTTGAGCTCGCGCGCCTCAACGATCATGAGGGCGAGTTCAGCGAGGCGGGGCGGCTCTTCGTCGCGACCGAGAGAAAGGCTCTTGCAGAGCGCGTCTCGGCGCCTGAGACCCTCGTCGCTAGGACGCTTCGGCGCCTTGCGCGCCTCGGGCTTGCTTTCGAGGTCGAGGGCGGGATCGAGACGGTCGATCCGGCGCGGCTACGCGAATTTCGCGATTTTCTCGCCTCGCGCATGGCCTGAGGCTGTGCCGCAAACGCGGCATAATTAAAGAGGCCGCGCACCTTTCGATGCGCGGCCTTCGAGCTCAACAGAACGCAACGAGGCGCTCTGTCTGGAGCATCTGCGCCGCATCCATCCGCGGCGCGGGCGTCCTAGGACGTACGAACCTCCAGCGAGAGCTCGGGTTTATAACTACTGTCCATTCCGACCTACCTCCCTGGCGGCTGCCAGCGCTTCGGGGTCACGACGCAACACTGGATCTCGGACTCTCTACGAAGCGTTTCCATCGAAGCGGGGAATCATCCCCGATACCCGGCGTCGGAGTCCCTTTCGGGTTCATACCATTATGGGGCGAACGCCCAACTCCGTACGCTATCTCCCGCACAGACCATTCCAAGCGGGCGCCTTGGCGTGCAAAATGCGCGCTCCAGCGTGCACTCACCATAAAGAATCTGGGGGCGGACGCCAAGTCCCTTGGGGATTCGTTATGTAGGGAGCGGTGAACATCGATGCTATCATCTCCCCCGAGCTTCTTTATGCGCGCGCTATGAGGAGGCGGGCTCTCGGGCGTGGCTCGGGGCCTAGGATTTCGCCAGATGCGCCGCGTGATGCATCTATGAGAGAATAAGCGATCGCATGAGAGACCCCGCCAATTCACCGGCCAGCTCGGCAGGCCCCGATAACGCAAAGAACGAGCGCCCCTTACACATCAAGATGGGCATCGGCTTCGCCGCTGGGCTCATCGCGGGACTCATCGTCTTTGCCGCCGATCTCGAGGAGACGCCTTTCGTAGAGTTCGTCACGACCTATTTGACGGCGCCCTTCGGCACGCTCTTTTTGAACCTCATCTTTATGCTCATCGTGCCGCTGCTTTTTTCGGCGCTGGTGATGGGTGTGACCGAGCTCGGGAGTCTCCGCTCGCTCGGAAAGATCGGCGTTCGCAGCCTCGTCTACACATTCATCTTCTCGTCGATCGCGGTGCTCATCGGGCTCCTCACGGTGAACCTCCTAAAGCCTGGCACGGGCGTGGATCCCGAGCTCGGCGAGCGCCTCCTTGAGCAAAATGAAGCGCGAAGTCGCGCGATCATCGAAGGAATCGAGGGCGATCGTTCGGCTATCGACGTCTTTCTCGAGATCGTCCCGAGCAACTTCGTGGCGGCCGCCGCGGATAATGGATCGATCCTCGCGGTGATGTTCTTCGCGCTCTTTTTCGGCGTCGGGATGATCCTCACTGACCAGGTGAAGGTCGCTCCGCTCCGCGCCTTCTTCGACGGCCTCTTCGAGGTCTCGATGACGATGATCGGCCTCGTCATCCGGCTCGCGCCTTATGCCGTCTTCTGTTTTATGTTCAACCTCGCGGCGATCTTTGGGCTCGATCTCATCATCCGGCTGGGCGCGTTCGTCGGCGTCGTGCTGCTCGCCCTCGGCATGCATATGTTCATCACCTATCCTGTGGCACTTAGGATTTCGGGGCATTCGCCACGAAAGTTCTTCCGTGAGACTCAGGAGGCGACGCTGATGGCCTTTTCAACGGCGTCGAGCAACGCCACGCTGCCGACCTCGCTGAAGGTCGCAAATGAGATGGGCCTGCCGCCGCAGATTGGCCGCTTTGTGCTCACGGTCGGCGCCTCGGCCAACCAAAACGGCACGGCTCTTTTTGAGGGCGTGACGGTGCTCTTTCTCGCGCAGTTCTTTGGCGTTGAGCTCGCGCTTCTCGATCAAGCGCTTGTCATGGTGATCTGCATCCTTGGCGGGATCGGGACGGCGGGCGTTCCCTCGGGCTCGCTTCCGGTCATCGCGCTTATCTGCGGGATGGTCGGCGTGAACCCGATCGGGATCGGCATCATCCTCGGGGTGAACCACTTCCTCGATATGTGCCGAACCTCGCTGAATGTGACGGGCGATCTCGTGCTCGCCGTGCTCGTTGCGGGTGGAGCCGGCGCCAAGACCAAATAGAGCGCGCCGC
>JAAZAH010000211.1 GCA_012514415.1 Sandaracinaceae bacterium | reverse complement strand
GCCTCTACCTGAGCAAAGCCCGCGTTCGGTTGAGCGCGGGCTTTTTGCGTTCACGAGCGCATCGAATGGCGTTCGCGGCGGCGGGACGGGGCTTGAGCGCTCGCGATCCGTCACGCTGGCGCGCTCCTTCAAGGTGGCTTCGCGCGGTGGCCTCGCGTGCCCTTGTTCGATGATGAAACGCGCCCGGGGGCGGAGCGACGCGGAGCATCGGACGCCCAATCGGACAGACCGTTGTCCGTCTTGAGCGGGGCCCGCCCTCGACCTAGAGGAGAGAGCACTCCTCACCAACGCATTCCAGAGGCGAGGCGAGGAGGGGGAGCAAGCTTCATGCGAGGTGCATTCCGGGGCAAACGGGGGATTTGCTCGGAGTCCATCTCGGCAGTCCTCACGCTTCCTCGCCCGCAGAAGTGCCCGCAGAAGTCTGCGCCTCGCCGGACTTGAGGCGCGTCGATCGATGGCCCGGAGGGTGTGATCCGGTTCGACGCTCGCTTGCCGAGCCATCCATGGTACGTCCCGGCAATTCCAGCGTGGGCAGCCTAGCCATTAAACGCGCCGCTTTGGGACGGGCTTGGGGAAGCGAAGACGCGGCGTGGTGGACGCGCCCTCCGCGCTAAACCGCCCGCTGTCCCGCATCCGCGCAATCGCTCGTGTGGATGGCCTTCACCTTCGCTTTGGCGCCACCAAACACGAGACTCGCGGGGAGGGTGGGGGCTCTTTCCGGGGGCTTCGGTTGCTCCCCGGCTCCCCTCCGAGGGCGGGCACGCGAAGCGCGCTCTATATCGGCGACCTCCCCGGGGAAAGACGCATGCGCGGGCGCGGTGACGCTCGGCGCCTCCGCCTCGATTCCGTGATGGTCTGCGGTTTGAGCGGATCCCTCCGCGAGCGCTCTCCGCCGGGACACGGGCGGGCTGTCCAGACTCATCGCTCGCGCGCTTGGCGCCTGTGAGGCCTCACCGCCACGCGCTTCGGCTGGTCCCTGGAATTCTGCTCGAAGTGCGCCGGCCGCCGCGCGGACGTGTCTCGCGCCCAGCTGCGCGCCCTTTAGGGTGAGCGCTCCGAGCCGCAGTAGCCCTCGCTTCATCGGACCCTTAAAAACATGCCTTGCCTTATCCATCCCGCGCCGAATCATGCCGAGGAGCCATCGCCCGCCGCGGAAGAACCGCTCCCAGCCGATCAGCAAAAATACCCCGATGAGGAAGAGCAGGCGCGGGAGCGTCGACGGCCCCTCGCCCTCTTCGCTGTCGGGCTCGCCGGCCTCAGGGGGCGCCGCCTCGGACGCGTCCTTCTCAAGATAGAAATACCCTTCCGACTTCAACCGCTGCCGCTGGACAGCCTTCACCCGCCCTTCGAGTTCATTCCGGCGCTCATCGTCCCTCGCGAGGAGGGAAGCTTGTCGGAATGCCGCGCCCGCCTCTGCGAACTCTCCGCGCTCAAGCGCACGCTCTCCAAGGGCCTCGTAGATCGCACTCCCGACGCCGTCTTCATCAAGCTCGGGGCGCTCCGCCCAAAGCCGGTCGACCGCGGCTCGCGCCTTCTCAAGCTCGCCCTCTTCCAAGAAACGCCTGGACTGCTGGAGCAATAAGAGCTGCGGCTTCGCGCGCTGCACATCGAGGCGCTTAAGAAGGTATTCGAGGCTCTCTTCATGGCCCATCGAGCGATCGAGCTCTTCGCCAAGGAAGAGGAGGGCGGCTTCGCGGATCTGCCAAATGGCGTTGCGCCCGTAGCGCTTTACCGCAGCGATGGCGGCGCGCCGAACGACCGGATCGGGATCGTTGAGGAAGATGGCGGCCGATTCCATCGCGTCCATCACGCGACGCGAGGCGTAGACCAATAAGAGCTCGGCTCGATCCTCACCCTCGAGCTCACGGAGCGCTTCGGCGGGCCCCGGCTGACCGAGCGCCGCATGGGCAGCACGTGAGGCGGCCGCAAGTCCCGCATCCCCGGACGAGATTCCGTCGAGGATCGCCGGCATGGCGAGAAATCCCATCCGCGCCATCGAATGACGCGCCTCCCAGCGAAAAACGTCGAAGTGGAGGGCAAAGATCTGCGCCGCTCGACGATAGGCCCTCGCGGAGCGCATTTTCTCGAGCGAGCGGAGGAGGAGGAGCTCCTCGGCGATGGCGGCCTCGACCACGCTTGGGCGCGACTCCTTGAGCCGCTGGTGGATGCCCGGTTCGATGTCGATCGGATCGTCGGCGCGCCGCGACCCGACCGCATGCGCAAAGCTCCGGAGTGCCTGATAGCCTTCTTCGGGATCGATGACCCGCCGCTTCAGCGCCGTGAGACGCGCGTCGATCGCCGGGAGATCCTCCCTTGAGAGCTGGCTCAATTTTTCGGCCGCTTCGGCGCGGGCCTCATCCGATTCGTGACGCAGACCGAGCGCGAGCGCGCTTAGATCGATGGACTCCGCCTCGGCGCGCACCGTGAGCGCAAGGAGCGGAAGCATGAGGAGGAGACCGAGAGCGCGCATGATCCCTCGCCTAATGCGTCTGAGCGATGCGGAAATCTGTGAACTCGCCGGTGTAGCTTCGCCAGCGCGTCTCGACCTTTTCGACCCGTGCCGTGCTCGGTCCGGTCTGCGCCCACGCTAAGAAATCCTTTACGGCATCTTCTTCGCCCTCGACGACCATCTCGACGGAGCCGTCCGGGCGGTTCTTTACCCATCCCGTGAGTCCATGTTGGCGCGCCTCGCGCTGCGCAGATGCGCGAAAGTACACTCCTTGCACACGACCACGGACAACGATCTCGATGCGCTTCAAGCCCATACATCCATCGATAAAACGCGGCGGTCACGAAGACAAATTTTCAGCAAAGGCCACGGCGGCGCCGTCGCACCGCTCAAGGGGAAGGGCGCGGTATGCGTGGTGAGGCCCGAAGGGCCGCGGGCAGCAGAAGGCGCCACGATTTTCACGAAAGGGCGGAATGAACGAAGGCGGACGCCCTCGGGGCCTTGCCGCCGGCTCATTCCCGGGCGTGTTGATCCGCTCGCCCACCGGCCGTATTCGGCGCTCGCATGCGTCTTCGCCGAAGGTGGCCTCCGCAGATGGCCTCCGCTCGATGGTTTACGGCTTCCATCGACCTTCGTGTCCCAAAGCCCAATCGCTTTGCTCGCGATTCGCCGCGCTTCCCCGCTTGAACGCTCCGAGGCTTTGCGCTAAATGCATGGGCCGCTCTCAATCGATCCGACCGATCGTCGACGGAGCGCGAAGGAAGAACATGAAGCCCGAAATCCATCCCAATTACGAAGTCATCACCGTGACCTGCGCTTGCGGCGCGACCATCGAGACGCGCTCGACGAAGAGCGATTTCGCGGTCGATATCTGCTCCGAGTGTCATCCCTTCTACACCGGCAAGCAGAAGCTTGTCGATACGGCGGGACGCGTTGAGCGCTTCCGCAAGAAGTACGGTCGCTGAGTCACGCTCCGCTCGTCGCTCCGAGCGCTGGTCACGGAGCTTCCGTCTCGATATCCTGCTTCATGCAGATGAGTCCTCGGATCGAACGAGCGCCGAGGGCTCATTCCGGATCTTCATTTAATTCGGGAAGGCGGATCCCCGAAAGACAACGATCCCTGAAGAGACTATGAGCAGAGATGGAACGCCCTTGAGCGAAAAGCCCTATATTGGCGGCCAGGCCGTCCTTGAGGGCGTGATGATGCGCGGCCCCTCGTGCATGTCGATCGCCGTGCGTCGTCCGGATGGCTCGATCGCGCTCGAGGAAGGTCCCATCGAATCGCGCATCGCCGAGACCATGGGAAAGATCCCGCTGCTTCGCGGGGTGCTTATGCTCGTCGAGTCGATGTCGCTTGGCATGAGGGCGCTGAATTTCTCCGCAAAACACGCCTTCCCCGAGGAAGAGTCGGGTGGTGAGGCGGAAGGAAAGCTCACGATCGCCTTTTCCATCTTGCTTGCGATCGGCCTCTTCGTCGCGCTTCCTCAAGGGCTCACGGCCGGGCTTGGCAAGCTCATCGGCGCCGAGCTGGAGCTCACGGATGTCGCTTTCCACGCCGTCACAGGCGCGTTCAAGCTCTTTATCTTTTTGCTCTATCTGCTCTTTGTTCGGCGGATTCCCGAGATGAAGCGCGTCTTTCAGTATCATGGCGCGGAACACAAAACGATCCACGCCTACGAAGCAGGGCTTGAGCTCACGACCGAGAATGTGCGCGCGCAGAGCACGCTCCATCCACGCTGCGGCACGACCTTCCTCGTGGTCGTCGTCCTCGTCTCCATCCTCCTCGGCTCCATCGTCACGCCCCTTCTCTTACCGAATGCCGAGGGGCTTCTGGGACAACTCCAGGTTCTCGGACTGCGCATCGGCCTTCTCCCCGTGATTGCCGGGGTGAGCTATGAGTTCCAGCGCTTTAGCGCACGTTATTGCACGACCGGCCCGCTCCGTGTCCTTCTCCTCCCGGGCTTTCTTTTTCAGAAAATCACGACCATCGAGCCGGGCGACGATCAAATCGAGATCGCGATTGCCGCGCTCGCTGCAGCGAAATGGCGTGAGGAGAACCTCGAGGAGAGCGCTTCCGCCACGTCGATTTCCAACGAGACCCTCTTCTTCCCTAGCTTTCAGGGATTTCAAGAGGCGCTCCCCCGCCTACGAGGCTGAGCGTTGATTCCCAGGCAAAAACTCGACGCCATCGTCGCGCGCTTTCGCGAGCTTGAGGAGCTCCTCTGTCGACCCGAGATCGCGGCCGATGGGAAGCGTTTCGCGCAGCTGAGCCGCGAGCGCTCGGACCTGAACGAGCTCGTCGAGGCTTATAACGAATTCCTCAAGACGGAGGAGCAGATCCGCGAGGATAAGGAGGCGCTCGCCGACCCCGAGCTGCGTGAGCTCGCCGAGGAAGAGCTTCCCCAGCTTGAGGCGAGGCTCGAAGAGCTTAAAGAGGCGATCGACCTCCTCCTGCTTCCCAAGGATCCGAACGACGAAAAGAACGTCTTTCTCGAGATCCGCGCTGGCGCCGGAGGCGAGGAGGCGGCGCTCTTTGCGGCCGATCTTTTCCGTATGTACTCGCGCTACGCCGAGCGCCAAGGGTGGAAGATTGAAATCACTTCGAAGAGCGATGCATCGGCCGGCGGCTTCAAAGAAGTGATCGCCATCGTCACAGGCGATAAGGTCTATAGCCGGCTTCGCTTCGAGGCGGGAGTGCATCGCGTCCAGCGCGTCCCCGTGACCGAGAGCGGCGGACGCATCCATACCTCGACCGCGACCGTCGCCGTCCTCCCCGAGGCCGACGAGGTCGATGTGCAGATCGACGATAAAGATCTCGAGATCACCAAGACGGCGGCTGGAGGTCCCGGCGGACAGGGCGTCAACACCACCATGAGCGCGATCAACCTCAAGCACATCCCGACCGGCATCATGGTCCGCGCAGAGGAAGAGCGCTCACAGCATCAGAACCTTGCTCGCGCGATGCAGATCCTCCGCGCAAAGCTTCTCGAGATCGCCGAGCGCGAGCGTTCCGACGCCATCCGCGACGAGCGCCGCTCCATGGTCGGAAGCGGCGATCGCTCGGAAAAGATCCGTACCTACAACTATCCACAGAATCGCGTGACGGATCATCGCGTGCAGCTTACCCTCCATTCTCTTGATTCGGTGATGGAGGGTGATCTGGACGAGCTCCTCACCGTTCTGCGCACGCACTATCAAGCGGAGCTGCTTCGGGCGACGGCAGACGAGCGTGCCTAAGAAGCATCGCTCAGCGCGTTCGGATCGCTGAGCACCGGCTACGAGCGGTTGCGGCGCATCGACGTCACGAAAGGCCCAAGCGCTGGGGAGGGCGGAGCCGCCTCGGGAACGGGTGGCGTGGAGTCGGCGGGAAGGGCGAACTCTTCGCCGCCGCGCTCGCTTACGATGCGAGCGACGATTGCGCTCATTGCGCCGTAGAGCGCGCCTTTTTCGAGGTGGAGCTCGAGAATTTCCTCATGGATGGC
>JAAZAH010000210.1 GCA_012514415.1 Sandaracinaceae bacterium | reverse complement strand
GGCACGCGGTGACCGGCTACGAGGGGGATGTGCTCGGAGAGCTCGCTCTTCTCGCCTTCAGCACGGCGCAGACAAGAAACCGAGGGATCGATCTCATCGTCATCACGGGCGCACTGCGATCCGGGAAAGCCGAGGTGGCAAAGCGCACCCTCGCGGCCTATCGCGATGGACGCCGCGCGGCGTGGCTCCCCACGGTCTATTGGGAAGAGCTCCTTCCGGATCCCCTTGAGGAAGTCAGGCGACGGTTGAGGATCCGTCCGGCCGCGCCCTACACACGGATGTGTTCGGATTGGACCGTCGATGAAGGCCGAATGGCGGCGCTTCACGCGGCTTAGACGTTGACCACGCGAGCGAGCATTCATCACCGCTGAAGCGGTTTGCTTGCGCGGAGCGCTCTCAAGGTCGAAGCCCGAAGCGAAGTCGCCGCCCGCACGCCCAAGGGGTGAGCGCGCAGCCTTCTTCGGCGCAGCCTTCTTCCACGAATCGCTCATCCGGGCGAGCGATCGTCGAGCCCCCCGCTTCATCGGATGCGTCGAATCGCCACCGCGCCTCTTGTTCTTCGCGCTCCGCTTGAGTTCGCACTGGCATCTTGATCGAAAGAGTGCTTGTCTCAATGGCATGTTGATCGATCTCCTCGAGCGCCTCCTAAAGGAGAGCGCAGAGCTTGGGGTCGGAGCAGCGTGGCTCGCCGTCCTTCTAAGCGTGCTTACGCTTATCGTTCTGGCCTTTATCGCCAACTTCATCGCGAAAAAGCTCATTCTTCGCGTCGTCCAAAAGATCATCGCCAAGACACCGATCACCTGGGACGATGTTCTTTTTGATTCGGGCGTCTTCACGCGTCTCTCTCATATCGCGCCAGCCATCGTCGTTTCGAGCGCCGGAGAGCGCTTCTTCGCCAATCACGAGCTCTGGCTGAAGTGGCTTCAAATCGGCGTTCACGTGTACGTGATCGTCATCGTGCTGCTCGTGCTCGATGCCGGACTCAATGCGCTCAATGTCCTCTACAACCGGCGGACGAATGCGAATCAGGTTCCGATCGGCGGCTTCATCCAAGGCGCCAAGGTCCTCTTTTTTATCCTAGGAGCGGTGCTCATCCTGAGCGCGATTCTCGATAAATCGCCGCTGCTTCTACTCTCCGGTCTCGGTGCGCTCACTGCCGTATTGATGTTGGTGTTCCAAAACGCCATCCTCGGCTTCGTCGCGGGCGTCCAGATCTCGGTGAACCGCCTCATCCAGATCGGCGATTGGATCGAGATGCCAAAATACGGTGCCGATGGCGATGTGATCGAGGTCGGTCTCACCACCGTAAAGATTCAAAACTGGGATAAGACGATCACCACGGTCCCCACGCACGCACTTATCCAAGACCCAGTCAAAAACTGGAGGGGAATGCATGACTCTGGTGGACGGCGAATCAAGCGTTCCATCTATTTGGACATGCAGACCTTCCGCTTCGTCGACGAAGAGCTTCTCGAGAAGATGAAGCGGTTCTCGCGGCTCCGCCCCTATCTTGAAGAGCGGATCCCAGAGATCGAAGAGTGGAACTCGAAACACGAGGAAGATCTTGGCGTTCTCGTGAACGGACGACGGCTGACGAATATCGGTTGCTTTCGCGCCTATGTGACCGCGTACCTTCGCTCCCATCCCAACATCCGCAAGGACATGACCTTTCTCGTCCGCCAGCTTCAGCCGACCGATAAGGGACTTCCTCTCGAGATCTATGTATTCACCAACGACACGCGTTGGGCTGTTTACGAAGGCATTCAGGCGGATATCTTCGATCACCTTCTCGCTGTGGTGCCCGAGTTTGACCTCCGAATCTACCAAAGCCCGAGCAGTGCCGATCTGCGGGAAGCAGCCAAACACCTCCGCTGAAAACCGAGCGCAGCGCTCAAGAAAACCGATCTTTCTCCGCTTCACCGCCGCGATGAGCGTGCTATGGTCCGCGCCATGAGTCAGGATCCCATCGCATTTCTCAAAGAACAATTCCCCGCTCTTCATGCCAAAGGATTCGCGCTTCTCGAGGAGAAGGCGGCGGCGGGCAGCGCGCTCGCGCAGACGATGCTGGCCAACGCCAAACCCGTGATCGGTCAGGCGAAACTCGACTTCACGGGCGCTGGCACGGTTTACGTCGCCTCGCGTGAAGGGCAGGTCGAGGTCTCGGATGACGAGATCGCGGGCATTGACATCAAGATCGTCGCCGAGATTCCCGCGGAAGCCGCTGAGCTCGTGCTCGGTCAGGCCATGAGCGAGAACGCCCTAGAGGACGAACGCTTCCTTATGGGCCTCACCCAGGTGGCGAGCGCGGAACTGGAGCAGGCCCTCGCAGGGCGCGAGATGACCTGCGATATCACCATCGCCGACGAGCCTGAGCTTGGTGACGTCGTCGTCCGTCTCGGCTTCAACGTGCGTGAGCTTCCCGCAAACCCGCAGTTCACTGCGCGCATCGAATACGACGATCTCGAGCAGGTGCGTGAGGGCAAGGTGAACGCGCAGCAGCTCTTTATGGGTGGCAAGCTCCGGATGACGGGCGATTACTCGATTGCGATCCAGATCGCGATGCAGCTTGCCATGAAAGCGCAGCAGGCGGCTGCCAGAGGCTAAAGCGATCCGCCGAGCGCCACTCGTCCACGGCGTTTAGGGTTGGCGCTATGGCGAGTGGCGGATGCGTCCTTCGGGTCGCCGGCGCCGAGTGTGCCCCGGTGCGGCACGGAGGCGCGAAGAAGCGCGGTTTTAGAGGGCTCAGGCGCGTCTTGAGTCGGTTCCCAGCGGCAACGCCTGTGCCGCGGGCGCGCTTTCAGGCCTTTTTTCGGTCCGATTTTCCGGGCTTTTCCGGCGCTCGGGACGTCGCTCGCCTCCCGAATCGCCACCGCGAAATCCCGTCGCCGGCACCTCTGCCGATCGAGGGCATTCTTTCGGGCGATCGCCGACGTTCGCGGTCAGACTCAAGAAACTCGGGCGATCACGGGCAAAATCTCGGCCGATCGTTTATGCTCGCGCGTAAACGGGCCTGTTTTTTTGCGCTCCCACCCTGAGCCGTTACTCTCCCCCGCATCGACATGAGCGAACGCTCGGATCAGGTGTACGAAATCCATGGAAGAGCTGTTTAAGAGCAAGAATCTGATGGCGGCGCTCGCGCTGCTCCTCGTTGGGGCTTTTGCGGGCGCGACGGTGGCCTATTTCACCACGGGCGCCGTGGGCGCCATCCTCGGCGGAGCGCTCCTCGCCTCCATCTTTGCGGTCATCGGCATGGGTCAGCTCGTCTCGGGCCTCCCGAAGGCGGAGGCCGAGGGCGTCTCTTCGGAGCGCGTGGCCGAGCTCGAAAAAGAAAACGCCCAGCTTGCTGAAGCGCGCGCCGAACTGGAGCGCTCGATCGAAGAAGCCCGCTCGGCGAAGGAGCTCGCGGAAGGCGAACTTAACGAAGCGCGCGCGAATAACGAGCGCCTCCTCTCCGAGGTTTCCGCACTCCGCGAGCAGGTGGATGAGATCAAGCTCTCGTATGCGGGCGCGACCGAGACGATTGAGGCGAACCTTGAGAGCATCGAGGGTGGGCTCGCCGAGCAAAGCGCGGCCGTCGATCAGACGACCCAATCGATGCGTCAGATCACCGACTCCCTCCAGGAGATCGCCCAGCACGTCGAAGCGCTCGCCTCAAGCGCCGAGGAGAGCTCCTCGAGCATCCTCGAGATGACGGCAACCAACGATGAGGTTGTCGAGAATATGTCGAACCTCTCAAATAGCGTGCGCGAGACGGTCTCCTCGATCGAGGAGATGGCGTATTCGATCAAGGAGGTTGCCCGCAACATCGACGCGCTCAGCCTCACCGCCGAAGAGACCAGCTCTTCGATGAATGAGATGGACGTGAGCATCGACCAAGTACAGTCGAATGCGAACGAGACCGCACGTCTCTCGGAAGAGGTCGCGGCAGATGCGGAGCAGGGCGCGGAGTCGATCTCGAAGATCGTCGAAGAGATCAACCGCATCAAGGCGTCGAGCTCCGAGGCCGTCGATGTGATC
>JAAZAH010000209.1 GCA_012514415.1 Sandaracinaceae bacterium | reverse complement strand
TCCTCCGAACCTGCCAAGAGCTCGTCCACAAATCCCGTTCGGCCGAACCCTACGATAAGCTGCGCATGAGCGGACTGCTCCGGCATCTGCTGATGGGCGAGCACTCGCTTCTCCGGCAGCTCGGACTTCCCGAGGTGGAGGAGCTTCGCTTTCGTTTCCGCGAGCCGCGAACCGAAGATGCCGCGCGCTGGGAGACGCCGCTTGGCTTCGACCCCACGCGCCGACAGATGGCGCTCGGTGAGCTCGTCACCGGAGATCTCGAGCGTTTTCTCTCAGCGCGCATCGCATATTTCGGCGAGTGGTTCACCGTGGGGCTTCTTCTTGATTATTGCGATCATGTGCTTCTAGGAGGCAGGAGCGGCGCGATCGTCGATCCGTCACCCGAGGCGATGGAGGGGTTCATTCGCGCAGCGGCGATTGGTGGGGCGGGGCCGCTCACGGTCGCACTTCACGAGATTACGGGCGTAACGCTCAACGGCCTTCTGCCGTTGGCAAAGCTCGGCGATGCGCTCCCGAAGCGCGCTACGACAGAGCGAAAAGCAACGCCTGCGCCTCCTCCCGGATGCCCCTTTCACCGTGCGGGCGGCGCGTCTTAGGCGCGCGCTGCTGCGCTTTGGAGCGTTTGATACGGGATCGAGGTGGGGCGGCGGCCTCGAGGCGCTCGGATCGCGGCCTGAGCACCGCGTGTGAGGCGCCTGAGCTCTCGCTTTGCCCGACCCGCGAAAGAGCCTTATAATACACGCGGGAGCGCGCGGAAATAATCGCACGCTTCAACCGTATTTCTAAGTCAACCAACCATCATAGAGAGAAGATAGCAAACCCTCCATGTCCCGATCCGATCACCTTGAACTCGATGGAGTAGTCACCGACGTTTTCGCTGGCGGCAATTTCAATATCAAGACTGACGCAGGTGCTGAGATTCGCGCAAGCCTCGCGGGCCGGATGCGAAAGAACCGCATTCGTGTCCTTCTTGGCGATCGCGTCACCGTGCGCCTTTCTCCGTACGATCTCACGCACGGCGTCATCACCTATCGGCATAAATAATACCGCCGCGCCTTAGCGGATCAGCGCGCCGACTTCGTCGTATTTCGTGCTGAACGTATCGAGCCAATCCTCGAGCTTTTCGAGCTCGGCCGGGGTGAGATCGCTGATGTCTCCGGTGCAGTCCGCAGGATCGGTCGAGAACTTGGCAAGCGCGCGGGTACAATCCTTCCCGGCAAAAACGCCATACATCCCCTCGGGACCGTAGAACGCGCGGCCTCGCGTCACATCAAAGACGCGCCCTTGGACTGCGAGGAGAATCGGCTTGTGCGGATCGCTGCCATCGTAGGACTTCAGCTCCTCGAGCGTGTAGTCGCGGCGCTCGGCCTTGGGGAGCGGCGGCGGTGCCTCGGGCTTGACGATTCCTAGGAGCGAGCGAATGCCCTGCTCAATTCCATCTGCCAATCGTTTTGCGAGACTCATGCTGGAGAGCTTAGCGCAACTCGGGGAGCTTGCGTACTCCACCAAAATGGGTGAGAACCCGAGGTGCGATCTTCATCCGTCGCCGGTTTGGGGTGCGTCTAGCAGCGCCTCGGGCTAAGCTTCGGACCATCACCTCTAGGAGTCTCCTCATGAGCGAAGATAAAAAAGATACTTTCGGGCTCGTGCTCGTTTACACCACCCTCATCAGCACCGTCGCGCTCTGGCTGCTTGCCCTCTATCTCGGCAATCAGCTCCAAAGCGGCTGAGTGATTTGCGGTAACGGAGGGCGATTAACCTCCATTCCCGACCGAGCGGTAAGAAAGCCATAGCGCCCCGAGCTCGCGTTTTGGTAGGGTCCCGAGCGATGACTGAAACTCGCCATGGGAATGCCCTAACCGCGACACTTACCGGGGTGCTTGATCAGCTCCGGGCGCGCCATGACATCGGCGCGCTCGAGCCCGCCGTCCATTTCGAGGGAGAGACCGTCCTCGTCACTGGTGCCAATTCCGGGCTCGGTCGGGGAATCGCACGCGATCTCGCCCTTCGCCGCGCCTCTCGCGTCATCCTCGCATGTCGAAGCGGGATACCCCAAACCGCAGAGGAGCTCGAGCGCGAGACAAAAAACCCGAACCTCGAGATGCGCCATGTCGACCTCGCCGACTTCGCATCGATCGAGGCGCTCGTTCAAGGACTCAAACGCGACGGAATCGTCCTCGACCGAGTCTTTTTCAACGCGGGCGTGGTCTCTTCGGGAGGCGCTCAAACGCGTGAGGGATTCGAGCTTATGTTTGGCGTGAACTTCATCGCCAACGCCCTACTCACGCTGCGGCTGCTCG
>JAAZAH010000208.1 GCA_012514415.1 Sandaracinaceae bacterium | reverse complement strand
CGCTTTCGTCTCCCTTGACATTCTCCTCGGGCGCCGTGGAGTGATCGCTCCTGAGCTGCGCATCCTCGCGACTCCTTTTACGGGTCTCGACGATGCGGCGTCATTTTCCCTAAGCGCCGGGCTCCGCTTCGCCTATCTATGGGACCGCTTCTGAGGGAACCTCTCCTTTTGGGCCGGGAAAGGGTTCGACCGAGAGATAGGGAGCGATCCGTTCAAAGGTTTTGGGCCCAATCCCTTTGACGCGCATCAAATCTTCCGGGCGCGCATAGAACCCATTTTCGGCGCGATCGCTTAGGATCCTTGTCGCCATCGCGGGCCCAATTCCAGGAAGCGCCATCAGCTCTTCGCGCCCTGCCCGGTTCAACTCGATGCGCCCGCGGGAAATCAGGCTTGAGAGCTCGGATGTCGTTGTGGCGCTCTGCCCGATGCGCTTTTGAGATCCCGAGGCTCGAACCGCTGCTTCATCTCTCGGCTCCTCCGAACCTGGTTTTCCACCTGTCCCCCGAGCCCGATCGGGCGACTCCCCTCCGCCCGCGCCGCTTATCCGAAGGCGCGCGGCCTCCGAAAATCCGCCCCGTTCGCCCTCATCGAATCGCGCGAGCGAGGCAATCGCCATCAAGACGACGACGAACGCGGCCGCGCGGAGCGGCCCATCGCTTCTGGCGGTCTCTTCCACGATCCATTCATCGGCCGCGCGCGGCGGATCGTTCGGACCTCTCAGCGAGGAAGCGCGCCCCGGGCGGGTTTATCCGCGCACGCGCTCAGTGCACGGGCACCACTTCAATGGTGTTGACGCTTTTGAATCCGTCGCTCAGGCGCCTTCGCCCGGAGCATTCGCCAGCCCAAAGCCATCGTGGAGGACGCGAAGTGCGAGCTCGGTATACTTCGCGTGGATGAGGCACGAGGTCTTGATCTCGCTCGTGCTGATCGCCTCGATGTTGATCCCCTCATCTGCGAGAAGGCGGAACATCTTCGCCGCGATGCCCGCATGATTTCTCATCCCGACGCCGACGATCGAGACTTTGACGACATCGGCGTTCGCGAGCACCTCTTTGACTCCGATCTCTTCGCCGACCTTACGCGCGATCTCGACGGCGTGACGCTCGTCTTCCTCGCTCACGGTAAATGTGAGGTCGGTGTGCCCCTCGACCGAGACATTCTGGATGATCATGTCGACCACCACATTGGCTTCGGCGAGTGCGCCGAAGACCTTGGCCACGACTCCAGGCTCGTCCCGGAGATGGCGCATGGTGATCTTGACGGCCTTTTTGTCGGCGGCCACGCCGGCGACGACGACGGATTCGAGGAGCGCTTCTTCGCGAGTCACAATTGTACCCTCCGTGTCCGAAAAGCTCGAACGCACATGGATGGGGATGCCGTATTTCATGGCGAGGCCGACCGAGCGAATCTGAAGCACCTTCGCTCCAAGCGAGGCGAGCTCGAGCATCTCTTCGTAGGTGATGCGATCGATTTTACGTGCGCTCGGGACGGTATTCGGATCGGTGGTGTACACGCCATCGACGTCGGTGTAGATCTCACAAACGTCGGCCTTGGTCGCCGCGGCGATGGCCACCGCCGACGTATCGGAGCCGCCGCGCCCGAGCGTGGTGATGTTCCCGTCGCCGTCGCTTCCCTGAAAGCCCGCGATCACGAGGACTTGGTCTTGGGCAAGGCGCCGAAGGAGCTCACCGTCGATGCTCTGGATGCGCGCTTTGGTGTGTGCGGCATCGGTGACGATTCGCGCCTGGTAGCCGAGCATCGATCGAGCGGAGACGCCGAGCTCACCGAGGGCGATGGCGAGGAGCGAAGCGCTCACCTGCTCACCGCTCGCGACGAGCGCGTCCAGTTCTCTTTCGACCGGTTTTTCGCTCAGCCCTCGTCCGAGCGTGAGGAGACGATCGGTCTCGCCGGACATGGCGCTTACGACGGCGATCACCGAATGCCCGGCGTCGCGCGTCCTTTTGATTCGGGCAGCGACCTCACGGATCCGGTCGACCGTTCCGACGCTCGTGCCACCATACTTTTGGACGATCAAGCTCAAAGCGTTTGCATCTTAGTGCGTCATCACCATCCGTCAATTTCGTTTTTCGTCATTGCGTGCATCGCCTTCCTCGGGGGCGCTTTCTTCACGACGCTGCTCCTCGCGCCGCTCGCGATCGCTCGGCCGGTTGCGAACAGGATCGCCATAATCTCCGCGAAGCTTTCTTTCGAGCTGATCGAGAAGCAGCCGTTCGAGATAGCTCGGCGTATTGGCGAGGTGGACGACGACGCGGATCTCGGGGCGCTCCGATCCGCCGCCTCGGATGAGCTCGAGGCTCCCTTGGGCGCGATGCCCAGAGCGCACATAATCAAAAAGGATGTAGCCGACGTCGCGATCTTGGTCGCTGATTTCGAAGCCCTGATCGACGCGGATGAGGCGAACCGCCGCTCCCCACACCTGATCGTAATGATAGGAGACGACGCTCGATGAGCGCGCGAAGGCTGCGTTGGGAGTCGTCCAAAGCGCGACCGACGCAAAGAGCGCAAAGAGAGGGAGAGCGAAGAAGTTTCCAGCTCGCATGCACTGAACGTACGAATCTTCCGAGCGGTTTGTCCAAAAAGCGGCTTATCTCGAACGGATGAGGCTCGAGAGGGGGAGTTTGAGCGCGTAAAGCGGGATGAGTCCGGCGAGGCTCACGAAGACCGCTTGGCAGGTATAAAGAAGGAAGATGAAGAGCGCGCCCTCACGCGTGACGATCGCATCTGGAAGGTAGAGGGCGAGTCCAAGCGCCGCTCCGAGCTGAAAGCTTCCGAAGAGACCGGGACCTGCCGGCAGGAGCATTCCAATCGCCATGATCCCCATGACGCCGATGGTCTCGCCGAAGCCGATGGGGAGACCAAGCGCGAGGGCGAGCGCCCACATCCCGAGCGCGTTCACGCCCCAATACGCTAGGGATTCGAGCGTGAAAAGAAGGAAAAGCCGCGGGCTCGCGATCGATCGAAGGCCGTCTGCGACCGAGCTCAGCTTCTCGGAGACGAAGCGCGCGAAGGACCGCGAGATCGTGCCGAGGAGCGATTCAGTGAGCCTTGCCGCGCGCTCGTGGTTGAAAAGAAAGGCGATGACGCCGATGAAGGCGCCGCTAAACGCGACAAGTGCGAGGAGCCCATAGCCAGGAAGTGCGGCGGCGAGCGGATCGTTTGCCGGAAGCGTCGGCAAATAACAGAGGCCGTAAGCGACGCATGCGCTTGTGATCATCCCATCGATCACGCGCTCGACCGCGATGGTCCCGAGCCCGGCGCCGATCGAGATCTCGTGGCGAAGCTTGGTGAGAAGCGGCCGCGCCATCTCGCCGAGCCTTAGCGGGAAGGCGAAGATCGCAAAAAATCCGATCCAGTTGAGGGCGATGATCTCGCGGAGCGGCAGTTTTTTGAGATGCGAGATGAGAAATCTGAAGCGCGTCGCGCGAAGAAGGTGTGTGATTGTGAGCGTCAGAAGGTAGAGCGGAATGGCCCAAGGCGGCACCGACTCGACAAGGTCTCGCGGCGGAAGAAGCGGCAGCCCGCCCTTCATCAGAAGGAGCGCGAATAAAAGGCCGAGGACGATCGAGAGCGCGAGCTTCGGCAGCAGCGCGCTCCACAAGCGGTTTTGCGTGCGAATCACATCAGATGGGGGCGGAATATCACGCACGCTTCGACCTGAGAATCAATTGATGAGCGCCGCAGGATTCGCCGAGACGAGGGCGTGGAAATATTCGCGGCTCACGCGCTTTTGAAGCACGCCGAGCGCACGCTCGACAAGCGGGAGATGGCGCGGCCCGTGCGCATCGCTCGCCGCGATCGTGTAGAGCTCCTCATCGAGCATCCTCTCGGCTGCGCGCTTCTGGTTTCGGCCGTATTTGCCGACGAGGCTCATCAGATCGAGTTGCGCGACGGCCCCCCGTTCAAGGAGCGGCCGGATGGCGTCGCTTGAACGAAAGAGCGGAAGGTATCGCTCGGGATGCGCGATCACGGGACGCAGGCCGCG
>JAAZAH010000207.1 GCA_012514415.1 Sandaracinaceae bacterium | reverse complement strand
GATCCGCGCCGCCGTATCAAGAAAGACACTCTCCCGCACCTTGGAGAAAACGCCACGATGTTCCCAGAAAGAAACGCATCTCGGGCGCGGGAAGCTTTGCCAAAGCCCTCCCAAGCGTTAAGCTCCAAAAGGTCGTCATTTCAGCGATCACCAGCTTTTTATTCAGGGATTTTGACTCGATGAGCATCGAATTCGGCGTCAATCAGGGTTTGGTAGAAGAGAATTTCCTTAAGTGGGCGGCGAACCCCTCGTCAGTTGACGAATCTTGGCGGCGCTATTTTGAAGGACTTCCTCCCGAAGACTGGCCGCAGCTGACCAGCGCGGGCAGCCTCCCGGCACCTTCAATCGCCAACGGAGAGCGCGAGGCGCTCCCCGCACCCGCGGCAGCCCCCGCGATCGAAACTCCACGAGAGTCAACCTCCGAGCCTCAAGAGGGAACGCTCACTCCGTCACTCTTTCCGACGTTTTTGCCCGAGCTCAAAGCCCCGACATCGGGCGGCGAGATCCTCGCAACCACGGAGCTCCAAGCGCGCCTTTCCGGTCTCATCAATGCGTTCCGCGTGCGCGGGCATCTCTACGCCGATCTCGATCCGCTCGGCCTTCAGGAGCGTGAGGATCAGGACGTGCTCCTTCAGCGCTACGGGCTCTATGGAATCGATCCGGCAACCGTCTTCTCGACGGGCGATCTTCCCGGCCGTCCGACCGCAACGTTTGGCGAGATCCTCAGTCAGCTTCGCGAGACATACACGCGGACGATCGGCGTCGAATACACCTTCCTCGAGGATCGTGAAGCGCGCGACTGGCTCCAGCGCACGATGGAGAGCACGCAAAACCACCTCGCGCTCACCACGGCCGAACAGCAGCGCATCCTCGAGAAGCTGACCGAGGCAGAGACCTTTGAGCAGTTCCTTCACACGAAGTTCATCGGAGCGAAACGCTTTTCGCTCGAGGGTGGCGAGGCAGTCATCCCTCTGCTCGATCTCCTCATCGATCGCTCGGCTTCTCTCGGGGTCGAAGAGATCGTCATCGGGATGGCGCATCGAGGCCGCCTGAACGTGATGGTGAACATCCTCGAGATGGACGTCCGCGAGATCTTCTCCGGCTTCGTCGACAATAAGCCCGAGGTGTATATGGGCCGAGGCGATGTGAAATATCACCTCGGCTTCTCGACCGATCGCATCACCAGCGGCGGCGAAGAAGTCCACCTCACCCTCGCCTTCAACCCGAGTCATCTCGAGTGGGTGAACCCGGTCGTCGAAGGGCGGGTGCGCGCCAAGCAAGATCGCTTCAGCGATGACGAGCGGACACGTGTGATGCCGCTGCTGATCCACGGTGATGCGGCGTTCGTGGGACAAGGCGTGGTCGCAGAGACCCTGAACCTTTCCAAGCTCAGGGTGTATGAGACCGGTGGAACCGTCCACATCGTCATCAACAACCAGATCGGCTTCACGACCAACCCGTCGGATTCGCGATCAACCCAGTACTGCACGGACATCACGCGGATGCTCCGCTGCCCGGTTTTTCACGTGAACGGCGAAGATCCCGAGGCCGTGGCTCAAGTGGTTCGCCTTGCCGCCGAATACCGCCAGCGCTTCAAATCCGACGTGGTCATCGACCTCTATTGCTATCGCAAATACGGACACAACGAAGGCGACGAGCCGCGCTTCACGCAGCCGCGCATGTATGCCGCCATCGATAAGAAGAAGACCGTCCGCGAGGTCTATATCTCGAAGCTCCTCGAGCTCGGCTCCGTAACCAAGGAGCAAGCCGATGAGATGGCCGCGCGCAAAAAGGAGGAGCTCGAAAAAGCGCTCACCGAAGCGAAAGCCGGCGGATTCGATCTTGTCCCGACCTGGATGCTCGGCTTATGGGAGGGCTATCGCGGCGGCGCCGATGCCGACACGCCCGAGGCCGATACGAGCGTGCCGCGCGAGAAGCTCGAAGAGGTGCTCCGCGGCCTTATCCGCTTACCCGAAGGCTTCAAGCCGCATCCCCGCCTCAAGCGCTTCGTCCTCGATAAGCAGCGGGATGTCCTCGAGAAGGGCGAGCCGGTGGATTGGGGAACCGCTGAGAATCTCGCGATCGGCTCCCTCCTCACTGAAGGAGTTCGTGTTCGCCTCACAGGACAAGACGTCCGCCGAGGCACCTTCAGCCATCGCCACGCCGGCATCTTTGATTCGGAGACGGGTCGCCGGCATACGAGGCTCGGCCATCTTTCGCCCGACCAAGCTCCGCTCGAGATTTACGATAGCTCCCTTTCCGAAGCCGGCGTGCTCGGCTTCGAGTACGGCTACTCGCTCGATAGCCCCGATGCACTTGTGATGTGGGAAGCGCAGTTTGGCGATTTCGCCAATACGGCGCAGGTGATCATTGATCAGTTCATCAGCTCGTCCGAGGATAAATGGCATCGCCTCAGCGGGCTCGTGCTCCTTCTGCCGCATGGCTTCGAGGGGCAGGGTCCAGAACACTCGAGTGCGAGACTCGAACGATGGCTTCAGCTCTGTGCCGAAGACAACATGCAAGTCGTCAATCTCACGACGCCGGCCCAACTCTTCCACTGCCTTCGTAGGCAAGTGAAGCGCACTTGGCGAAAGCCGCTCGTCATGATGACGCCAAAGAGCCTCCTCCGACACCGCCGCTGCGTCAGCAGCTTCGAGGAGCTCAGCGATGGTGAGTTCCACCGGATCCTCCCCGATCGCGATATCGATCCTAAGAAGGCCAAGCGTGTGGTCCTCTGCACCGGGAAGATCTACTACGACATCCTCGAACGGCGGGATGAGCTTGGCCGTGACGATCTTGCCATTGTACGACTCGAGCAGCTCTACCCGCTTCGGGCCGAGGAGATCAAAGAAACGCTCTCGGTTTATCCCGAAGGAACGGATCTCGTCTGGGCGCAAGAGGAGCCGTGGAATATGGGCGCATGGTTCTTCATCAAGGCGCGCATCCCGAGCATCCTCGACGATCGCTTCACCATCCGCTGCATCTCCCGCCCCGAGAGCGCGAGCCCCGCGACCGGTTCGAGCGCGGCGCATAAACTCGAGCAGAAGATCCTGCTCGATTCGATCTTCCAAGGGCTCCCTTAGGCCCGAGAGCGCTTCAGACCGCCAATGAAAGCGGCCTCGTCCCCAACAAAAAGCCCGGCAACGATGGCCGGGCTTTTTCATGGGGTCTCAATCACTCCCGCGCGATTCGACGCTTCAGTCGAAAGAGGCCGCTCAGGCTGCGCTTTCCTTTCCCTTTTCTGTGTGAGACTCCGATTTCGCAGCGATGGCGACCCTACGCGGCGTTGCGGCCGGCCGCTTCGGGAGCTTCACGGTGAGGACGCCATGCTCCACATCCGCGGAGATTGCCTCGGCGTCGACACTCTCCGGAAGCGAGAATGATCGACTGAACCTACCGTAGCTTCGCTCAACCCTTCGATAGTTTTCGTCTTCTTTTTCCTCTTTGAATTCTCGCTCTCCCGTGATGCTCAGGACACCCTTATCGACTTCGATATTGATCTCATCCGGTGCGAATCCGGGGAGCTCTGCTCGAAGCTCGTACGAGTCCTTGGTCTCGACGATATCGACGGGAGGAGCGAAAACTCCGCGCTCAATACCGTTCGTGCCCATAAGCTGATCATGAAGCCTCGTGAGCTCAGCAAACGGGTCCCAACGTCTCATCAACATATGCATCTCTCCTTTCCCTTCTCGCTCGTGCGGAAGATAAATTCATACGTCTCGGGGGACGACTCCTAAAGTCGCTCTCACCAATATCCCTTCTACACACTCAACCTAACCATCATCGAAAGTACGTCAACATCCTCCAAATGGATTTCTTATGGATTGCAGTTCTTCGCGTCGCCGATTAGATCGAAGAGGTGTTTCGCTTCCCTCCTCCTACGCGCCTTCTCAAGATCCTCGTTGGTGGCCTCGCCGCGCTCTTCGTCCTCGAAGTGCTCGCCGACAATTGGCTCGGGCTCGGCATCACCCGGCTGCTCGCGCTCGAGGTGGGGAGCCTCTCGCCGCTCGCGCTGCTCAATATCGCGACCTATCCCCTCGCCGTCTTCACGCCGAGCGTCTCCGCTACGCCGAGCGTCTTCGCCGTCCTGATCCAGCTCTTCTTCATCTGGTGGATCATCGGCGATTATGAGCGAAATATCGGCACGGAGACGACGATCCT
>JAAZAH010000206.1 GCA_012514415.1 Sandaracinaceae bacterium | reverse complement strand
GTTCACTCCGTAGACGCGCGGCTTGGCGAGCGGACCGCGGACGACGCGGATATCGCGGCGGTGAGCATCGCCGCTGAGTCCTCCAGCGAGCGCAAGGGCTTGTGTCAGGCGGATCCCCGTCTGATAGGGAACGAGGCTGGGCGCCTCGACCTCACCAAGGATGGTGATCGCTCGTCCGCGGCTTCCCGGAACGTACAGATGATCGCCGGGTCGAATCAGTACATTATGGCGCGTATCGCCGACGAGCGCGCGCTCAACGCTCACGGGGACGATTTCTCCGCCGCGGACAAGCCTCGCGCCGCCCAAATCGGCCGTTTGATCGCTTCCGTCTTGTGCACGATAAGGGGTTGCTCCACCCGCAGCGGCGAGGAGATCCGCGAGGCGAAGTCCTTCGGTCACGACGACACGCCCAGGGTTTTCCACGGCGCCAAGCACACTCGCCTGATGTCCAGCGGGCGTCGAGACCGTGAGCGAGACGCGCACGACCTCATCGTATTCGCGGAGCGCGAGCTGGATCACGGCTTCGGCCTCGCCGAGCGTCATGCCTCCGACCTCGATTGAGCCCGCAAGAGGGACGTGAAGATGCCCCGAAGCGTCGACGAAGACGCCTTCGACGGAGGTCGTCTCCATCGAATAAAGATGGAGCGTGAGGATATCACCCGGAGCGAGTCTGAACGGACTCGGCGGATCGTCATCGATTCCTTCGGGTTCGAGATCGATCGGCCCGGAGAAGAGATCGGATTCCTCAGGCAGGATAGGCGCGCTCGGAAATCGCGCACATGCGCTGAGCGTCAGGAGCGCAGCGAAGAGCGAGAGGACATGGAGAGCTTTGCCGCGCGCAGGATTGAGGGTTTGGATGAGGGTTCGAATCGGCATCCCGAGAGGCTCCAATGGCTCGTGAACACGGGCGATGAACGCCCGGATTGAGCCCTTGGAGGCCTCGCCTCTTGAGGCCCCTCCTTGACGGCGAGGAGGGATCCGACGCGTTCATCCTCCCTTCATACGGTCGAACCACTCCGTAGTTCGCCTTATGCCTTCATCTAAATCCACGGGGTCGCGGCCGAAGGCGCGCAGGTCGGGCTCGAGCACGGACCGCTGAAGGTCTCCTTCACGCCTTGGCCCGTAGATCAGCTCGGGATCGCGACCCATGGATGAGGCGATGGAGCGGGCGAGCGTCTCGGTCGTGGTGGGAATCCCGGTCGCGACATTGATGATGTTTTCTTCGATGAGCCCATCGGCCGCGCGCAGGTTCGCTTCGACGACATCTCCGACATAGACATAATCGCGCACACAACCTGCATCCCCTCGCTCGCGCATGGCGTTGATCTGGACGGGCAATCCGTCGAGGAGGCGGTCGCTGAAGATCGCAACCACACCGGCTTCCCCATAGGGATCTTGGCGCGGTCCATAGACATTGGCATAGCGAAGGATGGTGATCGGGAGCCCGGCCGTGAGGTGGTAGGCTTTGAGATAGTTCTCGAAACCGAGCTTCGAGCACGCGTAGGGGCTGATGGGAAGAAGTGGGGCGCCCGGGGCGGCACGCGTTCCTTCTGGCACCTCGCCATAGATCGCGCCTCCGGTGCTCGCGAAGATGAAGCGATGGACGCCGACGTCGACCGAGGCGAGGAGCACTTCCAGGCCACCCATCAGGTTGATCTCGGCGTCGCGCTGCGGCTCGCGGACGCTCACACTCACGCTCGTCTGCGCCGCTTGGTGGCTTACAACCTGCGGGCGGAAGCTTCGGAAGATGCGCTGGACGGCCTCGCCGTCACGGATGTCGATCTCCTCAAAACGCGCCTCCGTCGGCAGGTTTTCGCGCTGTCCGGTGCTGAGATCATCGACGATGAGGACCTCATCGCCGCGCGCGAGGAATGCATCCGCGATATGACTCCCAATGAAGCCCGCTCCACCCGTGACTAAGATCCGCATATGGCTTAGAGGCTAATCAATTCACCCAGAGGGCGCATGTGGATTTTACGGAGCCTAGGTGGGAGAGCTTGAGCTGCGGGGCGTGCGCCCGTTCAGAAATTGGCTGAGACGGCCGTTTTTTTGCAGGAAAGCTTCGCTTGGAACGTATTTTTCTCGGAAGTTGCGTTATGGTATCCGAAAATTGGGACTCACCCCACGCCAGCGTGACCGTAGGATGCCGTTGATTCTCTTTCTGACCCTCTTGGGGGCCATTGCGATCTTTCCGCGCGACGCCAGCGCCGAGCTTTGCGAGGACGCTCAGTTTTGTGCGCGCATGACGCTCGAACACGATTCGGGAGCCGGGGTCTTTGATCCCATCGGTTTCGATACCGGCTTTGTGCCCGGAGGGTCACCGTTTCAGATCCGCGCGGCGCTGAACCTCGGTGCTGCGAGCTCCGTTTCGCTGGATGGGACGCTCTATGCTTATTCACCCCAAGCGGTTGAGCTCGGCATCGTCGCACCTCCTCACGGCGGTCTCCTCGAGATGGACTTTGGCTTCGAGATGTCGCTTCAGGCGCGGATTGACGCTCTCGGAATCAAAGAAACCTTTCGCATCCCGATCCCTTATCTCCCGTCGGATCTCCGTTTCTCGGCCGAGCAGGCCTTCACGCCCTATCTCCTTGGAAGCGAGAGCAGCCCTGTGAGCGTGACGGACAATATCGATCGCTTCGATCTCGTCACTGTGAACATCGTCGATTATGTCGCTCCCGTCGTCGGACTGTTGATCGAAGGGAATATCAAGGTCGCGGCTTCGGGGCAGCTGTCGACGCACTATCGAAGTGTCAAGCTGAGGGTTAAAGATGTCGGCGATTTCGAGGCGGATGGGCAGCTTCTCCGACTTCTTGCGGAGCCCGACATTGGATATGGACCGGGGCGGGATCTCCACGTCCAGCTCTTCGGCAACATGACCTATCAGGGGAGGCTCCTGCTTTTCCCCGCGATCGAGATGAAGGTCTTGGGCGCCGGCGTCTTTGAGGAGGATCTCCTCGAGATTCCAATCGATCTCGTCAATGCTGGCGGCGAGGTTGTCTTCCCGGAGCAGACCTTCCGGCTCGGCTTCCCTGACATCGCCCTAGCCCCACTCGCCGTGGATTTTGGCGAGATCCGCCCGGGTGCAGTGAGCACGCGCTATGTGCGCATCGAAAATCGGGGCGAGGAAGAGCTCACCTGGACCTTCGAGGAAAGCGGCGGAGCCTTCGCGCCCTTCCGACCCGCCGGAAAGCTCCCCGCGAATACCGCATCGACGCTCACGCTCACCTATATGGGAAGTGGCCTCGGCCCCGAAGCCGATCTGCTTACGCTCCACACCAACGATCCGGACACCCCGATCGTTCAAATCGCCGTTTTTGGCTCATCGCTTCCCCCGCTTGGGGAGGGGCCGGACGATGGTGAAGAGGAAGACGAGGAAGAAGCCGAAGAAGACGAGGCGACGGATGAGGACACCGACGCAGGCGTCCCCGATCCGGATGCGGGCGACGAGGAGGAGCGCGTCGCTTACGGAGGCTGCTCATGCGATGCGGGTTCGCTCTCCGCGCTTCCCCTCGTCGAGCTGCTGCTCGTCGCTCTGGGCTTTGGCGTCTATCGCCGAAGGCGCTTTGCCCACCGATCTCAGTGGCGTCAAGCGCGCCCATGATGTGATGAGAGCGGGGGTTGCTTATTCGTCGCTCTCATCGTCCGCGCCGAAGAGGGCCTCCATCTCGTCGCGGAGCTCCTTCGAGATGCCATTGGTGACCTCTTGGCACTCTTCCGGCGTATCGCGCTGCTGGCTGAGGCGGAGGCAGCGCTGCTGCTCTGGAGTAAGCTTGGCGCAGAGTTCGAGGAAGCCGGCCTCGGGGAATTCTTCCTCGATTCCGCCGCCGCTGATCTCAGCGAGCCTCGCTTGCATTGCCTTGATGCCGGCCGCAGCACGCTCGCAATCGTTCGCTCCCTCTTCCGCAGCGATGCCTGCTTCCATCGCTTGGTTGAGCTTTTCGATGAGCTCAGCAAAGGCCTGAGCCATGGGATCGCTCGGGGAGTTAGAATCATCGGCGGCTTGGAACGAGGAAGGACTCTCGGTGTCGTTGGCGCTCGTCGATTCGGCGGTTTCAGTCGAACGAGAGGCCGAGCTCGCGGGCTCTTCCTTCGACGAACAGCCGGCTCCGGCGATCATGAGAGCTGAGAGGAAAGCGATGATGAATGGACGCCTAATCATGAATGCTCCTTGAGGTAACCGGGCGATCATACCCGCGCGAGGTCGGCTTCGATAGAGTCATGCTGTAAGATGGTGATCGAATCTGGCGAGAGTGCTTTTTCGAGCGGGCCCATCAGCGTCTCGGCGTTGCCGACAAAAACGAAGAGGCGATCCCCTCCGCTGAGTTTTTCACGAACGTTCTGGTTCACAGCGCGGAGCTTCGCATCCCTAACGAGCTCGAGATAGCGATCGTGAACCTCTCCGGGAAGGCCAAGGCTCTCGACATCGAGCCGAGGGATAAGCCGCCGATCCGCCGTCTCGATCTCGAAGGCGTGGCCGCGTAAGAGCGATTTTTTTGCTGCGCTGAGTGCGCGTCCGCTGACTCCGCGCTCGGCGAATTGGGCTTGGAGCTTTCCGAGGAGCGCGGCACACGCAGCCGCGACGTCCTCACCGGGCGAGGTCGTGATCGTCATCGCTTCGCGCACGATGTCTTGAGCGACGACAGAGGTCACGCCATAGGCGTAGCCTCGTTTCGCGCGGATCTCTTGCATCAACTTGGATGAAAACATCCCGCCGAAGGCGTGGTTGGCGATTTGTATTTCGAGTCCGGGGTCATCGCCGATGCGGAGGCCACGCGAACCCACAAGAGTGTACACCTTCTTGCGGTCGGGGCGGTTCACGATTGCGATGTGATCACCCGAGCCGCTTCTCCGCTCACCGAGCAAATAAGTGACGGCCTCGTTTTTGGGAAGGTCGGCGAAGGCGCGCTCGAGCTCGCGAAGGAGCGCATCGCCTTGGAGATCTCCTGCGAGGCCGAAGACCAGTGTCTGGGATCCGAAGGCGGCTCGATGGCGGGCTTTAAGCGATTCCAGCTCGATGGAACCCAAGGTTTCGACCGAGCCACCGCGCGGACGTCCAAGCGGATGGTTGGAGTAGTAAAGACCGTAGAACGCCCGCGTTGCGAGCGCGGAATCGTTGTCGACGATGGTTTCGGCGCTCGCGATGAGGCTTCGTTGGTGGCGGACGAAATCGGACCGGCGAAATCCGGGATCGCGAAGAAGACGCGCGACGAGGCGAATGAGGGCGGGAGCGTTTTTGGAAAGCACGCTGAAAAAGAGGCGTGTGACGCGGCGGCCCACCGTGAAGCTGAACCGGGCGCCGAGCGATTCGAGTCGGTCGCTGAAGGCCCTTTCGGACATGCCACGAGGCCCGGCCTTGAGAAGCCTTGCGAGAAGTCGCGCCTCGCCTTCTGCGCCGATCGGATCGAGATAGTGCCCGGTGTGAAGATCAATGATCAGATCGACGATAGGCAGCCGACAGTCGCGTTCGATGAGGACGATGGGCACAGAGTCGAGCCTCGCCGCTTCGCCTAGGGTCCGCGCGATCATGCTGTCTCCTCCGCGGATTTCACGAGGACCACGCTGCGGCGACGCGGGCTGAGATATCTGCGAGCGATCGACTCGAGCGCGCTGGCATTGAGCCCTCTTGCCGCATCGAAGAGGTCGAACGCTGCCTCGGGACGGCCGAAGATCGCGTCATAGAAACCGAGCGAATCAGCGCGGCCGAGCGCGGTATCGAGCTCGCTATAGAGCTGAAATTCGAGATGATTGAGTGCGCGATCGATCGCTGCCTGGGCGAAGCCTCGTGAGAGGGCTTTCTCGAGCTCTTCGTCGAAGGCCATGAGGAGCTCCTCGGCACTCACTCCGGGGCGGCCGTTCAGGCCAAACTCGATGAGGCCATCTTCTTCGTACGGCGTCGCATTGGCTCGGAGGTCAAGGCAGAGTTCGCGGCGATGGATGAGCGAATCTCGAAGAGGGGCGCTCCGAGCGTTTGCAAGGAGGCGGAGGAGGAGTTCGAACGCGGCATAGTCGCGATGCCGCATTCCGACGCTTCGATAGCCGATCTCGAGGCGCTCCGTCGCGGTTTTAAGCTGAAGTTTGGCGCGGCGCTCTTTTCGCTGGG
>JAAZAH010000205.1 GCA_012514415.1 Sandaracinaceae bacterium | reverse complement strand
TGGGGCGCTCCCGCTCGGATCGCTTCGGTTTTGAAGCGGATGGGATAGCTCGGCGCATTCCCCTCGATGGTGAGCTTTCCATCGAGGCGGAGCGCGCCAGCGGATTGCTCCGTGAGGCTGCGGAGGATGCTCACGAGATACGAAGCGCCCACCTCGGCATTCTGGAACGCGAGGCGGAGCGCATCCCGATAGTTCGTATCGTGGGGCGGCATGAACTGAAGCCGATCGGTTTCGCTCAGGCCGCTCAAAAAGCGGTTATAGAGAAAGCTGATATCGTCAACGCCTAGGAGGATATATGCGGCTTCCTCGCCGACCTGGGCGTACTCCGCGGCGAGTGAAGGCCACTCGAGCTCGAGACGCGCCGAGTATTCACCCGCAGCGCTAAATGGAAGGTCCTCGAGCGTGATGAAATGGGTCTGCCCATCCGCGAAAACCCCAGCGATACATCCTCGCGCGCCCGGGCGACTCTTCGAATCCGTCAGCTCAAGGACGAGCGTAAAGGCGAGCTCGACCGGAACGCTCTCAAAAATCAGCGTCTCGTCCACGCGGCCACGGCGGCTGGCAGCCGGATCTTTGCCGGGCGCGGCATCGCATGAGGTCCCCACGTGGAGCATGGCGAGGAGCTCGCGGAGGTTCCGCTCGCCCGGATAACTCGCTGCGAAGTGCGCGTCTTCAAACTCGAAGCTCGGTGAGACCGCTGCGCCAAGTTCGACGGGGTTGGAGCGGACGGCACGACATTGCAGCGTAAAATAGGCAGCGTCGCTCCCCGTATGAAGAAGGATCTCGGTCTCGCCGGCCGCGTCGGTCGGCTCACCGCTCAGCTGGATTCCCTCGGCAGCGCCCACCCCCACGCAGTGAAGCGAGACGTCTGGCACCGGCTCTTCAGATTCGGGCTCGTCGAGACGAAAGCGAAGGCTCACAGTCTCGTCGCTCCGGAGCCTCAGTACGCCATCGATCTCGTCGAGGAGTTGAAGGCGGAGAGCCTTCGTAAGCCGCCCATCGCCCGCGGGGGGCGGAGGCGCAGGGGGTCGCGCATCATCGCACGCCAACAAACAAACCAGGATGTATAGGAGCGGCGCGCTTTGAATGATGAGAGAGAGCTTCCGGAAAACCGAACCCATTCCCGCATCATAGGGAATTGTGGGGGGCCCCTCCAAATCGGTGTCTTTTCTGCACATTCATCCCCCCCAAACCCTCGCCGAATGCGAGGCATCATACCCTCGATTAGGGGGCCTCGCTACGCGCGAGCGGCGGCCCCACGGGCTCATACGCTCGGGCAAACTCCACGCGAGCCTCAACCTCGTCGACAATGCGACTTAGCGCGGCAAGCGTCTCGAGCACCAAGAGGTTCCGCACGTTGTAGCCGTGTTTGAGGCCCTCTTCGCTGAAATCACAGGGCCGCGCCCTACCGCCGACTCGGTAGACGTTCGGATGAACACCGTCCCGCGCGAGACCCGCTTTCGGTAGCTCGCTCATCACCGCATGAAAATCGATAAAGGGGAGCGCCCGCTCGCGCGCGGTCTCCCTCGTGATGCGATTGAATTCCTCGACGTAGGAGTCGATCTCCTTCGAGCGCGGGCGAGGGGGAATGGAGCCGAGGATTGGCATCACGCCTCGGTCGAGCAGGAGCGTGATGGCGCGATCAAGACGCTCGGCGAAGATCTCGGGATTGCGCCCCATCACATCGTTGGCACCGGCAAAAAGGAGCGCAAACCGCGCGTTTGTTGCGCGGAGCTCTCGAAGGATGAGGGGGGTGCGCCCGGTCAGGAGATGCCGAAGATTCAATCCGACGCGGGTCCCTTCGCTTTGGCGCGTAAATGGTGAGCCGCGACGTGCGCTGAACCGTGCACGAACCTCTTCGAGCGCCTCGCGTCCGCCGAACTCCACATGCGGCGTCTCAAAGCAGTGGAGGAAGGCACGGCTCACCACGCTCGAACCGCCAAG
>JAAZAH010000204.1 GCA_012514415.1 Sandaracinaceae bacterium | reverse complement strand
GCCGCGCTTTGGGAGAGCGCCTGCCTTGGAGGAGGGTTTTGTCTCGGAGCGCTCTTGGGCGATCTCAGCGACATCACGGAAGGAGACAGGAGCTGCGGCTTTCGGCGCTTCAATTGTCGCCTTCTTCGGTTCGGCGGCGCGCTCTTCGGCCATGGCCGCTGCGCGCTCCACCGCCTCGCCCCAGCGGCTCACGCTCTCTTCTCGCGCGGATGTTTTCGCGCTCCTGCTCAACGCCTCTCTCTTCAGCGCTCGCGGTTTCGGCGCGTCTCTCGATTCTTCATGCGCGATCGTCTGGCTGCGCCTCCCCCGAAGCCGCGGAAGACCGAGCCCCTCGTCCACATCGCGCCTGAGCCCAAGATCGGTATAGGCCGTGACGAGGAGCTCGAGGTACTCACATTCGGCGTAAAGAAGCCGGCCGCCGACGCTGTCGAGGCCGAGATCGCTTGTGCGAGTGAGCTGGGCGCGCGCTTCGAGTTTGAGCTCGGCCTCTTCCGAGGCGACGACGCCGAAGAACGAGCTGAGCTCAAGCGGCCCCTCGATGTGGATCGGCTCGCTCCGCCCCCCGTGCTTCGACGGCAGATCGAGGACGGCGCGCCGGACGACACCCATCGCCGTCACCGAGGCGCTGACGATCTCTTCTTTCCGCGCAAACTCGACGAGGCTCGCATGGAGCGCTTCGCCCTCGGTGAGGGCCAGCACATAATTTCGCTGGGTCTTGGTTTTGAATTCGATCATCGGCTGAACGCGGCGCGTTGGTATCGCGCCGAGGAGAGGGAGTAGACCGGTGGAGTGGCGCCTCGGAGGCGCGTGAGTGTCATTCGCCTTCGATCTCGAGGCGCTTTTCCTTGGCCTCGACGGCATCGACGAAGACCTTGATGTACTCACCGCCGCTCAAGAGGGAGAGGACGGCGCTCACCGCAAGGAGGGCGAGGCCAATCGATCCCCAATCGGCCATGCCCGAAAAGAGAAAGAAGTCGGTTTCGTAGGGGTAATAGACGATGAGCATGAGGATCGCCACCATCTGGAGCGCGGCCTTCTCTTTGCCGCCGCTTCCCGACTGCATGACGACTCCTTCGCTCATGGCGATGACGCGGAAGGAGGTGATCGCAAGCTCCCTCGCTTCCATGAGGATGACGACGAGTACGCCCCAGAGCGGGATGCGTCCCATCCACGCAAGGAAGACGAGCGAAGCCATCACCATCAGCTTATCGGCGAGGGGATCGAGAAATTTGCCGAGGATCGAGACGAGCCCCATCCGGCGCGCGAGCCATCCGTCGAGGAAATCGGTGACGGCGGCGACGATATAGACGACGGCGGCCCAAAAGCCGGCCTCTGGGGTGCCGTCGTAAAGGAGCCAGAGGACGAGCGGGATGAGCGCGACGCGCGCCATCGTGAGTAGGTTCGGGAGGTTGAGCGCGTCTGCGCGGAGGCTGCTCTTCGCCATCGTTCCTTTGATCGCTCCTCGCGCTAAGGCGTCGAGAGGTCCGTGATGAGATGAGCTTATCTCACCCGGCGCGTGGATCGAGGGATAAGTTGGAGAAGAAGCTCCCACCGGGGCTTCGCTCCGGAAGAGCGAGCGCGACAATTGCATCGAATCTGGGCTCTTTCAGACCGTTCGCGGCGCGGTCCATTCGAGGAGAAGCGCCCTGCTCAATGGAACTTTCCGATCGCAAATGCCGAGCGCATCTCCCCTCGGCTGCCCTTCGATCCTCTGAGCCTCATTTTCGGACCGTTCACCCGCGGCTCTTTCGCGCTCCTCTGATTGTCCTTGTCAGCGCGCGAGATATCGATAAAAAGAGGTGTAATCACCGAAAAATGGGAGATCGAAGCGCTTGATCCTTCGGTGTCCGCTGCGGACGCGCGTCGATTTTTCGAGGGCACAGCTCCCTCGGCTCTCCTTGATCTCCTCTTGATTCACAATATCCTCAGCGACACCAAGCGAATGAGGATAAGCTCCCCTTACGCCCGCGAGCCCCTCCGCCCCTACTCATGAACTGTGGTCTTGGACGATGAACGGCACGAAACCCGCCATACGTGAGAGCGCCGAGAGGAGCTTCCTCCACACGCTTCAACTCAACATCGCGCTGCAGGACATCCTCGCGCTGATCTTCCATTCGTATGTCTTCTTCCGCACCGTGATGGCGCCGGAGAACGAGCATACCGAGATCGCTCAGCGCTTTTCGTTCGCGCTCCTCGCCATCACCGTCATCACCGTACTCATCGTCCGCGGCGAGCTGCTGCCGAAGGGCAAGGCGCGAGCGTTGATCTATCGAACGGGCCTCTTTGTGCCTATGGTGTTCAGCTATTTTGAGATGCGCTACGTCCTCCCGGCCGTCGCACCGCGGCTGTACGACTCCGAGCTGATGCGCATCGATGAGATCCTCTTCGGAACGGCGCCCGTGCTCTGGCTCGATAAGCTGAACAATTTTCCTGCCGTCATCGAATGGCTCTCGGCTTGTTATTATAGCTACTTCTATATCATGGCCCTGATGCTCATCCCGGTGGTCTACCTCGAGAGTCATACGCGGATGGCGCAACACATGACGGGCGCGCTCATCATCTGCGCGGTGGGCCATACGGGCTATACGCTTGTCCCCGCTGCCGGTCCCGTCGCGTTCCTCGAGTTCTCCCAGGAGCTCCAGGGCGGATTCTTCTTGAAGCAGGTGCTCGAGACGGTGAGCGCTGCCGGCGCGCAATACGACGTCTTCCCCTCGCTCCATACCGCCTACCTCGTCTATTTCGCACTCGTCGCTTATGGCCGCCGGGACGAGACCATCTTCAAATATGCCTTCCCGATCCTCTTCGTGATCGCTGCGAATATGTTGGTCGCGACCATCGCGCTTCGGTGGCATTGGGCGATCGACGTGATCTGCGGGCTGATCCTGGCATTCAGCGCGCGGTACTTCTCGATCCGCATCGTGGCGCATGAAGAATGCCGGCGTAAGGAGGGGGCGCGCCAAGAGCTTTGGGAGCCGTATCGTGAGGCCGAGCTTCGAGAGGCCGAAGCCGCCTCGCCCCACGGATGATAAACGCGCGCGCTTTGAAGGAGAGAGGGCGGACGCGTCCTCTCTTTGTTTATGCGGCGTGATCAAGCCGTCCGTGCGGTTGCGTAGGCGCAGACGAGACGAGGGCGCAGGGGATGTGCGGGGGGCCGCGAACACGCTGGCGGACCTCGCGAACAACAACCTAGGTCCTGAAGCCCGCATGTCGGCACGATGCCCAGGCGCAGGCTTGCACCTCGACGCGACCGGCCGATCCACCGAAGGCTTCAACCCGGATCCGCGCTCGCTCCCGCCTGCCGAAGGCGCTCCCAGGTCTCGATAAGGTCCAGACGCTCCTCACCCTCAGTAAAGCTGTCGATCGGCGGCGTCTCACCGGGAATGAGCCCAGCCAGATCGGCGATCACAAACCCCCGTTCATCCACGAAGACCGTATCCCTTCCCATGACGCTGAATGTGCCGGCCTCGCCCTCAACGCGGTTCTTTGAGCGAAGGGGATCGCGCCGCACCGACCCTGGAACAACGCGTTCGGTCAAACGCCGGAGATCAAGCACCATGAGCGATTCGACCTCCCCGATCTCAAGCGCCTCACCACGGATGGCGAGGATCGAAAAGAGTCCGCGCCCCGAAGGGATCACGCCCGCCGGCTCGGCACCGCGAAAATAAAAGCGCTCAATCCCTTCGGGCGCACTCCGCACCATCAAACGCTCCTCGCCGCGAATGCGGTAAGCGCGCTCATCGGGTGGAAGCGAGGGATCGAGAAAGCCAGAGCGTTTGACGGCGACGATAGGCTGAAGGCTGTGTGCGTCCCATACGATGATCTGAGCGATGTCGCCCATGCGCCAATTCACGTAAGATTCGCCGACGATGCAATCGCCGCGGCGGTAAAGCCGATAACGTTCTTCGATGGTCTTTTCGAGCGCGTCCGGACCGGCGACGAGCGAGCGGCGCACCAGCTCCTCGTCCGCGTCTCGGTGCACGCACTGGGGGAGCTCGCCGAGCTCGATCCCATCGGCCATGGGGACGCGCTTGAGACACGATTCACAGCCGAGGAGCGGCGCAATAAGGAGCGCGATAAAGAGAGAGGAGGGAGGGATTCGAAGAAGGCGCTTCATACTTGGGCCTGACTATGGCTTGAGGGACTGCGTGCGTCGACCGTCCTCCTCTCGATCCCGGCCGGTGTGTGGGCGGCTCGGGGCCTCGTGTCGGCTGAAGCCATCCGCTCGGGGGAGCGCTCCGCGAGCCCTCCCCTTCCCATCGTCGACAAGAGGCGTACTGCCCCGCCGGATGCGTCGCTCAAAGCTCGCGCCTCACCGCCTCTCGAGGACGATCCGCAGTCGGATGCGCCTAGGGCGCCGGCGGAACGACGAAGAACCGCTGACGCTCATCCACAATCGGATATCCGTCACCGAGGATCTTTACCCTTCCGCGGAAGAGCTGCGGCGTGGCTTTTGAGGGGATGGTTGTATTGTCTGCGGGGACGATGTCGAAGCAGACCGACACTCCCGGGGGCACGGCCGGGAAGGTGTCCCTATAGCCGTTTCCGCCGCGATCCTCCGCGGTGCGTGGATCGCAGCCGAGAGACGAGTCGCCACCCTCATTCGCCTCGATCCGCTGGAGGAAGGCCGAGATCACGTCGATGTCCTCGCTCTCATGGCTTTCTGCATGCGCTGACACATCGAGGCGGATGCTCTCCGCGAGGGTTCGGATCACGCCGAGGGCGGTCTCGCCGACGCTCCCCGACCACGTGCGCGCCAAGGGCTCACCGTCGCCGTCTACGGCGTCTGTTGCGAGCGCGAGGGATTCCATTAACGCGACTGTCTCTTTGTTGCGGCCCTGGAGCAGGCCGACGACGCGTACCCGCCGTCCATTGAGCGCGGCCACCGCGGCCTCGTACTTCGGCGTTGGAGCGCCGATCCGATCTTCGTTGTAGGGATAGCTCTCCCCAGGCCCGTTTCGGGAGTACGCATCCGTGAGCAGTGCGATAACGGCAAGGGCGTCTTCGCGGAAGCATCCATACCCCCACCGCCCATCCGGACAAGCGTCCGCTGCGGGCGTCCCGCTCACCGCAACGGGCTCAAGGGCCTCTCCGGTGACGAGGGAATAAAGCGCCGGAACATGGGCCTCGGGAATATCTCCCCCACCGGCGGTCGTCACACCCTCGAGCGCCTCTGCGACTGCGTTCGCATCTTCGGTGAGGTGGTGCCGATGCCTGAACACATAATCGCCGGGGCTCCCATAAGGATGCATGTCGTAATCCCTCGATTCACCGAGACCGATCCACGTATCCGGGATCGCCTCGCGAACCCCCCGAATGAACGAAGTGAAGCTCTGCTTTAAGTTCTCAACCGACGTGCGCAGCGATCCCGTCGAATCGAGAAGAAAATAGACATCCACCTTTTGTAGCCCGGTGGTGAAGTCGATTGTCCACGTCGATGGACTCACCCTCCCCTGAAAGGGCGCGATGAAGAGAAAGTCCCCACGCGCACGCGGATGATCCTCAGGATCCATCGGGTCGCTCCCATAGGCGACCTCCACCATATCGATGGCTCCGTCGCCGTCTGAATCCGGATTGCAGGGATCGGTGAGATAAACGCACATCTCTTCATGGTCCGAAAGCCCATCCCGATCCGAATCCCGTTCGCGCGCCGCGCCCGCGAGCACATCGTCCGCGCACGCGTCGTCGCCCAGAGGCGACTCCGGACACTCGGGAGCCTTATCGTCAGGGTCGGGCGACAGCGAGGGCTCGCTTGGACCGGCGTCCTCCGCGTCAGAGAGTGCCCCTGCGCCGCAGCCGAAGAGGAGCGCCTGCATAAAAGCGGCGCGAACGAACCAAAGCAGGCGGAGCGACATGGAAGCGCGCCAATCCATCTCGAGGGGAACGAAACCAATCACGAAACCTTCCTTGAGCTGAAAACCGCTGGTTCCAATGAAGGGGAAAGTATGCCGCAGCAAGCGAAAAGAATCGTGGGGGGAACTCTTTCCTTCGCGCACCGACAAAGGCCCGTCGTTCGCGGTCAGTAGCCCCTCGAATGCCCGCCTCCCACCCCTCGCCACCTCTTCCGCGACCGCGTCCGATCACCGCGTCCCATTTCCCAAGACGCTCTCAGAAGGCGCGACCTTCCTGTT
>JAAZAH010000203.1 GCA_012514415.1 Sandaracinaceae bacterium | reverse complement strand
ATCTTCTTCGCGTCAAGGATGGGAAACGCGCCCGCATTGACGAACGCCTCGACCCTCGCTTTTCGCCCGCGCTCTACGGCGAAGGGGACCATCTCCTCCTGGCGTATTCAAAGGCCATCGAGGGCGTCTCTCGCCTTTTTCTCCGCCGCATCGATCGGAACCTCAAAACGCTCGGCGTCATCGACCTCACTCCGCCTTCGCAGAGCGCATCTGCGCCCTCCTTCGTCGAAGGCGCCGATCGACCGCTCCTCCTCGGCGTCGACGCGCGCCTCGGCTTTTCACCCGTCCTTCTGTGGGATCTCGAACGCGAAACGGAGCCCCGCGTCATCCGCCCAATCTCCCATCTCGTCGAGCCGGCGTTCTTACGCGGTGTGCTTTCTGGCGGCGCGCTTCATCTCCTTTACGCAGCTCGCGGCATCGATCTCTCGCATGCCATTGGCTGGTTCCGCGAAGGCGAGGGCGCGCCCGATCCCGCCTCGGTTGTGCCGCCTCTCGGATTTGGCCTGCTGCGCGCGGATGCCGCAATCGTGGACGAAGACCGCCTTCTTTTCGTGGCCGATCGCCCGCTCGCTCGTGAGGAGCGCGCGCCAAGAGAGCTCATCCTCCGCGTCCTCGAAGACGACGCACTCACCGAGCCCCTGGCCCTTCGAGGGCGGGATGGAAGCGCCGCGCGCCCATCGATCGCCAAGCTGGGTGATGGCGCTTATGGCCTTGTTTACGGCACAAGTGGCGGGGTCGAGCTCGCCTTCATTGAATGTGCGGAAGCGAAAAATGTGGCGGCAGGCGCGCCCCCGTGAACGCTTCAACGCGGCTCGAGCACATGCGGGCCAAGGGCATGAATCGAGGTCTCACCCCCGAGCGCCATCGCGACACGCATCTCTTTTTCGATGATGTCGAGGATATGACTCACGCCGACCTCGCCCGCTCCAGCAACGGCGTAAGCCCAGGCGCGCCCAAGCAAACAAGCCTTTGCGCCAAGCGCAAGCATCTTCACCACATCGAGTCCGCTCCGAATGCCGCCATCGACCAGAACATCGACGCCATCCCCGACCGCCTCGACGCATCTCGGGAGCGCCTCGGCCGTCGGGAGCACGCCATCGAGCTGACGGCCCCCATGATTGCTCACGATGATCGCGTTCGCTCCTGCCTCTTTGGCGAGGCGCGCGTCTTCAGGATCAAGAATTCCCTTGAGTACGATTTGATGCGGCCAGTTTTCGCGGACCCATTCGAGATCGGCAAACGTCACGCTCGGATCGAATTGTGAGTCCACCCACTCCTTGAAGGCCGCGGGGTTTCGCCCACCGGGGACGGCTCTCTCGAGGTTCCCGAAGGTGAGCGGTTTTCCGCCGATGGGAACATCAAGGAGCCAGCGCGGGTGCGAGATAAGATCGAGCGCGCGGATGAGCTTCTTCCCGAGCGGGATCGGATCCGTCATTCCGTTGCGCGTATCGCGATAGCGCGCGCCGACGACGGCGAGATCGACCGTGAGCACGAGCACCTTCACTCCCGCAGCAAGCGCTCGCTCCATCAGCTCTTTGGCATAGCCGCGATCGCGCATCACGTAGAGCTGAAACCAAAACGGAGCCTCAACCGCTGCACGGACCTCTTCGATTGAACAGATGGAGACGGTCGACTCACAAAAAGGAACGCCAAATTTCTCAGCGGCGCGTGCGGCTTGCACCTCGGCCCGGCGCGCATACATGCCCATCAGCCCCACCGGTCCAAGAGCGACGGGCAAGCGATAACGCTCCCCGAAGAGCTCGACGTCGAGATCGATCTCCGAGACATCACGAAGGATCCGCTGACGAAGACGGATGCGGCGAAGCGCGTCGAGGTTCTCCGCCATCGTATGCTCTTCATACGCGCCGCCATCGATATAATCGAAGAGCTGGCGAGGGATCTTTCTCCTAGCAAGTTCGCGATAATCAAGGACGCTCGCGGGAGCGAGGAACATGCTCTGATCTTTTCGGCTCATGGGCCCCGAGGATACCCCAGTCGCGCATTCTTGGAGGTGATTTTGATGGCTCAGGCGCGAAGCGGCTCGCGGTCGGCGAAGAGGAACCACCCCGCTGTGAACGATGTGAGCGCTTAGGAGCCGAGCGCTCCAGCGGCTTCGAGAAACGTAAGAACCTCGCGCCGGAAGCCTTCAAAATCCTCGAAGCAATCGTTATGCCCCCGTCCGGGATAGGTGCGAAGCTCGCCGCCTGTAATCGATTGAAGCGCGAGGGCGTGGGAGTATGGCACGATCCGATCGCGATCCCCATGAAAGATGAGCGTCGGCAGCGAGATGTCCTCGAGCACGCGATCGCTTTCAAATCGATCACGAAGAAGAACTGCCGGGAGACCGTAGGCCGACAGGAGATTCGGGAGACTCGTGAAGGTATTCATCAAAACAAGCGCCCTCGCCGGTCGGTGGGCAAGGAGCTGAACAATGGCTCCGCCGCCAATGGAGCGGCCCATCATCACGACGCGCTCGGAATCGACCGACGGATCGCGGAGCATCCGGTCATAAAAGCGGATGAGATCCGCCCGAATCCCGGCCTCGGAAGGGCGCCCTTTCGATCTTCCGTAGCCCCGATATTCGGGAAGGAGCACATGGAGGCCCTCGCGCGCGAAGCCCTCAAAAGGCGCCGCCCAATCGTCAATGAGCTCGCCATTTCCATGCGTAAAGATGAGCAGGGGGCGCTTTTGAGCGCCGGTTGCGCGCGCACGAAAGAAGAAGGCCTCGACGCTCCCGTCGCCTCCGTTTTCATCGAGCGGAAGGCGGATGCGCTCGGCGCTCTCGGGGATCGTCCGCGGCCCCGGCGGGATGAATCTCCTTGGAAAGACGAGGTTCTCGACGATGGGATCAAGGAGAAGCGAACGCATCATGACTGCCCTCGAAGCGGTGAAAAATGGCCCGGGCGCGCCTAGCCAAAATGAAAGGCGGAGATGCGCTTCCCCATATACGTCCCGCTCCAAGCGAGGGTTCCGCGATCCTCGCCTGCCGCGCCGGCGATCACCATGAGCGGGAGCAGATGCTCTTCGCGCGGATGGACGGCGCGCGCGCTCGGCGCCTCTTCCCATCGACGGAGCGCTTCATCCCGCTCCCTAGGCGGCGCGACCACGGCCTTCCGAAGCCACGCATCAAAAATCTCGCCGTCCTCACCAGCGTGCGGATCGGCAAACGCGCGCATGTTGTGGTAACTCATCCCGCTCCCGATGATGAAGATGCCCTCATTGCGTAGAGGCGCGAGCGCCCGCCCGATGGCGAGATGCTCTGCAGGGTCGAGCCCCTTTCGGAGAGAGAGCTGTGTCGTTGGCAGGTGCGCTTCGGGATAGGTGAGCATCAGAGGGATGAAGAGGCCGTGATCGTAACCACGATCGGGATCTCCATTCACATCCCAACCTGCGGCCCCGAGGAGCTCACCCACGCGAGAGGCGAGCTCGGGCGCGCCGGGAGCCGGCCATCGAAGCTCGTAAGATTCGGGAGGAAAGCCATAGTAGTCGAAATAAAGCGGCGGCCTCTCGCCCGTCATCACGCTCAGGGTCGATTTCTCCCAATGCGCCGAGATCACAAGCACCGCTTTCGGCTCGGATTTCGGCAAAGCGCCAAGCCCTCGGAGATAGCCCGCAAGGTCTTCGATCTCTCGCCGCGGAAGGCCGAGCTCAACAAAGGGCCAAGGTCCGCCGCCGTGCGGGAGATAAACGAGAGGCATGCGCTCCATGAATACACTCTAAATCCCCCACGGCTTGGCAGCAACGGTGCTCCGATTCCCGATCGAAGATGGCACGATGAATCAAGGGCCCAAGCCAGCAGAGCCTTGCGGGCGATGGAGTCGGCCGAAGAGGCGGAGCGCGGGATCAGCGCTGATCCATCGAACTCGGCGCGAGCTCATCGCTCCGATCGGTCGCGAGGGGAGGCGCTTTAGTAAGCGCGGAGATCTCTTCACGAAGCGCTGCATGCATCGGAATCGAGAGCGCATCGAGCTGAACCTCGAGCTGCTCGACATTGCGCGCCCCAAGAAGGGGCGCCGTCACGGCCGGATGCGAAGCGACCCAAGCGATGGCGAGCGCAATCGGCGAGTAGCCTCGCTCACGAGCGAAGTCGACAAAACGCCTCGCGCCCTCTTTTTCATCCGCGTCGCCGTATCGGTCTGCGTACATCGCGCTTCGATCGAGCCGCGAGTCGCGCTCACGCTTCCCACCGAAATATTTCCCGGTAAGCAGCCCTCCACCGAGCGGACTGTAGGGGAAGACGCCGAGGCGTTCGGACTCGGCCATCGGAAGGAGCTCGATCTCGGCCGCGCGTTTCACGAGGTTGTACATCGGTTGAATTGCGATGGGCTTTGTGAGCCCTCGGAGCTCCGCGAGGCCGATTGATTTTTGGACCTGCCAAGCCGCGAAATTGCTGAGTCCGAGGTAGAGGATCTTCCCTTGGCGGATGAGATCGTCGAGGGCGCGGAGGCTCTCCTCGAGCGCGGTCATTTCGTCGAAGCGGTGAAGATAATAGAGATCGATTCGATCCGTTTTAAGGCGCCGGAGGCTCGCTTCCACGGCGTTTCTAAGGTGATACCTCGAGCTCCCTCGTTCGTTCGGCCCTTCGCCTGTGGGGAAATACCCCTTGGTCGCAAGGAAGATTTCATCACGTTCGTGCCGAATGAGCTCGCCGAGGATCTCTTCGGAGGCTCCCTTCGAGTAGATATTGGCCGTATCAAAATGAAAGATCCCGGCTTCGCGAGCGCGACGATAGAGCGCCGCCGAGGTCTCGCGATCGGATTCACCGCCGAAGCTCATCGTCCCAAACGCGAGTCTCGAACTTCGTACGCCCGTCTCGCCTATGAATTTTGTCTCCATGACGCCATCATGCGCTCTTTGGGCAAGCGGCGCATCTCACCCCAAGCGGGGTCGATTCTTGGTATAAGTGCGGGCATGATTCCGCTCATCCACCCGCTCATCAGCGAGGAGGCGATCGCCCGCGTCGGAGAGATCCTGAGGAGTGGGATGCTTGTCCAGGGCGAAGAGGTGCGTGCTTTTGAAGAATCGCTCGCTCAATTCGTCGGACGAAAACACGCCATCGCCGTGAGCAGCGGGACGGCCGCCCTCGAGCTTGCCCTTCGAGCAGCCGAGCTCCCGCCCAGCTCCGAGGTTCTGATCCCGGGCCTGAGCTGGCCGAGTCCCGCCAACATCACCCTCGCGCTCGGGCTTAAGCCGCGCTTCGTCGACGTCGACCCGGCGGAATGGAACGCCCGGAGCGCTGCCTTCAAGGACGCGCGAAGCGATCGAACCTCCGCCGCCATCGTCATCGATCAGTTTGGGAGCCCCGTGAGGCAGCGAGAGCTCCGCGAAACGCTCGACGGTCTCTTCATTATCGAGGACGCGGCTTGCGCGATCGGCTCGCGCGGAGACGAAGCGATGGCGGGCGGCTTCGGCCGCATCTCCTGCCTCAGCTTCCACCCGCGGAAAATCCTCACAACCGGCGAGGGCGGAGCCTGCCTCACGGACGACGATGCGCTCGCCGAACGCCTCCGCGCCCTACGAAACCACGGACAGCGCGAGCCCGGAGAATTCATCCTCGCAAGCGGTAACTATCGGCTCACGGAATTTGCCGCCGTGCTCGGCCGCGCGCAGCTGCCTCGCTTGAGCGAAGAAATCGAAGCCCGCCGAGCAATCCATGAGCGCTACCAACGTGCACTGGCCGGAGCGTTCGCCTTTCAGCGCCCTCCCCCGGAATCCGCATGCAACCACCAGACCTTGGGGCTCCTTCTCCCCGAAGGATGCGCGAGAGAGCGCGTTTTGAACGAGCT
>JAAZAH010000202.1 GCA_012514415.1 Sandaracinaceae bacterium | reverse complement strand
ACTCGAGGAGGCCGAGCCCGGCTCCATCGTACGCTTCCGGGATCGCGAGGCCGAGCATCCCCGCCTCTGCGAGCGCATCAAACGCCGTGCGATCGAAAGAGGAACCTTCTCGCTCGAGCGCCTTATGCCGCTCATCCGTGACGAGATCGCCGAGGATCTTTCGGATGGCTTGTTGAATCTCTCGCTGCTCTTCGCTCAGGCTAAAATCCATGGTGAACCTCCAATCAACGCGCCAGAATTCGTCGGCTACTCATCGACCCAGTGTGGGGAGCTTCAGCCCGAAGCCGGCGATGAGATCGCGCTGGATCTCGTTCGTGCCGCCGCCGAAGGTCAGGACGAGGCTCATTTTATAGAACTTCTCGAGGCGTCCGCGCAGGATCGCGCCCTCGCTCGAGTGGTGGAGGCAGCCCGCGGCGTCGTGGATCTCCATCAAGAGGCGGGAGCCGTCGACGTAAAATTCGGAGCCAAAGACCTTGATGGCCGAGGCGTCTGCGGGGCTCAGCTGATCTTCGGCGATCAAGAAGGCCTGGCGGCAGTTGAGCAGCTCGAGGACGTCGAGTTTGGCGTAGAGCTCGGCGAGGTTTCGCTGCACCCACGGCTCATCGATTAGCTTCTTTCCGGATTCGGTTTCGACCTCTCGGGCCCATTCGAGGGTGTCTTCGACGAGCGCCTTCAGCGGACCGACCGCGCAGAGCGCGACGCGCTCATGGTTCAGCTGGCTGGTGATGAGCTTCCAGCCCTTATTCTCCTCACCGACGAGGTTCGTATAGGGGACGCGGACGTTATCGTAATAGGTCGCGTGCACATTGTTTTCGCCGAGCGCGTGGATCGGCGTGAAGCTGAAGCCCTCGGCATTGGTCGGAACGATGAGGATCGAGATCGATTGATGCGGAGGCGCTTTGGGATCGGGATTGGTGCGGCAAGCGAGCCAGATGTAGTCGGCGTGATCGGCGAGGCTCGTCCAGATCTTCTGACCGTTGATGACCCATTCATCGCCATCGCGTACGGCCGTCGTCTTGAGCGACGCAAGATCCGTCCCGGAGCCCGGCTCGGTATAGCCGATGGAGAAATGGCATTTTCCCTCGAGGATGCGAGGAGGATACTCCGCCTTCTGCGCCTCGGTCCCGAACTTCAGAAGCGTCGGCCCGACCGTATTCAAGGTGAGGATCGGGATCGGAAAGCCGGCGCGCTGCACCTCGTCGAAGAAGATGAACTGCTCGATGGGTCCGCGCTCTTGCCCGCCGTATTCCTTGGGCCATCCGATGCCGAGCCAGCCATCGGCACCCATTTTTTGCACGGCCTGGTGGTAGAGGGGGCCGCCACCTTCGGACTCGTTCAGCTCGGCGAGGAGCTCCTCGGTGATCAGCTCGCTCAGATACGCGCGGAGCTCCTCGCGGAGCGCGTTTTGTTCAGGGGTATAATCGAGGTACATCGGGATCTCCGATCCGCTTCAATGACTCTCGCCGAAGCTCGGCGTTTTTTCGAGGGATTGGGCGATAAGTAGAACGCGTTCTATCGACGTGTGAGTAAAAGCGCAAGCCCGAAGCTGCAAAAGCCGCGCATCGCTTGTGTCGGTCCGGGACTCCGGCTCATCCCTTGGGGTGAGCTCATCTTCGCGCAGCCGATGTGCACTGAGGGAGGAAGCTTTCCAAGAGAGTGGACTGCGACATATTTGTCATAGCGTTGACACCCGAACACGTGATTTCGGCAATTTCGATCCAGTTATTTTGCGGTTTCGCCGTGGATTTGTCAGGATGAGGAATCGGCACGGATTGTGCAGTGTATGTGCGCGTGAGCCGCACCGGACGTTTTTGAGTTGGGTGTGGCGGTATCGTCACCGGAAAGTTTTTTTCGTTGCCGATTTGACGCAGCGCGCCGATGTCCTAGATCTCGGCGTTCGTTGGGGGCTTCGCGAAGCGCAATCGCTCCCGTAATCCCAAAGAAAATCAGTCTTAACCCCTCATGAAAGCTCTCGCCTTCGATAACCATCCTCTCGCCTACCGCGATCTCGATGAGGATCGGCAGGTCGTCCAAGACGCCCGCGCCATGATGCGCGAAGAGGCTGAGGCGATCATGGCGCTCTCGCAGCGCATCGACGCGCGCTTCGCCGAGGCCGTCCGCATCCTCCTCGAGACGCGCGGACGGGTGATCCTTACCGGGATCGGCAAGTCAGGTCATATCGGTCGCAAGATCGCGGCGACCCTTGCCTCGACAGGCACGGCCGCGTTCTTCGTTCACGCAGCGGAGGCCGCGCACGGTGATCTCGGCATGATCACCCCCGGCGATACCGTCATCCTCCTCTCGTATAGCGGAGAGACGGCCGAAGTGCTTCGACTCACCGACACGATTCGCGCGCTCGGCGTTCCGATGATCGCGATGGTCGGTAACCTCGAGTCTCGCCTCGCCCGCGCCGTCGATCTCGCTCTGGACGTCGGCGTCGAGAGTGAGATTTGCCCGAATAACCTCGCGCCGACCTCGAGCACGCTCAGCACCCTCGCCATGGGCGATGTGCTCGCGATGACGCTCGCGCGTAAAAAGGCGTTCAATCCCGAACAGTTTGGTCGTGTTCATCCGGGCGGGTGCCTCGGCCGACGGGTCGCGCAAAAAGTTGCCGACACGATGCGGACCGAGAACCTGCCCATCCTTTCGCTCACGGCGACGCTCGGTGATGCTCTCCTTACGGCAGAGCGAGGAAAGCTCGGCGTGGCGGTGATCGTCGACGATGAAGGGGTCGTCCACGGCATTGTCGGCCCCAACGAGCTTGAGCGCGCGCTTGTCGAGGATCGCGAAGAGCTTGCGGTTACCGTCATGAAGGCGGATTATCAGGGCGTAACCCCCGATTCGATGCTTGAGCAAGCCAATCGAAGGATGCGCTTTGCTGGTCTTCCCGCGCTCCCGGTGATCGACGCCGGGAGGAGGCTGCTCGGCATCGTCGAACGCGACGATTGAGCAGCGATGTACTATAAACACTCGATCATGAGGGTCGCCCCCCTCTTTCTGGCGATCCTCTTTGGTTGTGGAAGCACCCCGCCGCCCGATCCTTGGTATCCGCGCTCGGTTGGTCCAAGCAGCGTCCCGACCAGCGAGGCCGAGGCGATCATCCTCGAGCAGCTGGGCACGCTCGAGGGTGAAGGCACGCTTTCGCATAGCGATGTCCAGGTGATTGCGGGCGCGCCGTATTTTGCGGCGAGCGAGCGCCTTTGTCGCCGGCTCATCGTCGAAAGCCGCGAGGGCGTGAGCGAGAAGCTCGCTTGCGACGGCCCCGATGGCTGGCAACTCAGCGCGGACGTCTTCGAGGCGCCGCGAGGAAGATGATCCAAGCGCTCGACCGGCAGCTCAATGTGATCTGGGCGCTCACGCTCAGGGAGACCCGCACGCGCTTTGGCCAATATCAGCTCGGATACCTCTGGGCGTTCGTCGAACCGATTGTCTGGATCCTCAGCTTTTATTTGATTTTTGCGCTTGTCGATCGTCCTTCGCCGCGTGGGATGTCGCTTTTTGGCTTCCTCGCGACCGGGATGATCACCTACGAGCTCTTCTCGAAGACGGCAGAGAAAGTCTCGCTTGCGATCAACGTGAACCGCGCCTTGCTTTTTTATCCGCAGGTGCGTCCGCTCGATCTCACCTTCGCCCGATGGCTCCTTGAGACGGCGACACATTGCTCGGTCTTCGTGGTGATCATGGCGAGCGAGCTGATGGTCACGGGGCAGTCCCTCCGCATCAGCGATCCACTTTCGCTCCTTGGCGGACTTCTCCTCGCGAGCGCCCTTGGCTATGGGGTCGGGCTGATTTTCTGCATGGCTCAGGTGATCTTCCCGAGCCTCGAAAAGATGCGCGGCCCGATGATGCGCCCGCTTTTTTGGACGAGCGGCATCTTCTTTACAGCGAATTCGCTTCCGCTCGAGGCTCGCAAGATCCTCATGTACAATCCCGTGGTGCATGCGGTCGAGTTCGTCCGCCAAGGCTGGTTCACGAGCTATCAGGCGAAATGGGCGAGCCTTCCTTATCTCTTGGGTTGGGTGCTCTCCCTCCTCTTTATCGGCACGCTCCTCGAGAGGGAGATCCGGAGGAGGATCGAGGTCACATGATCGAGCTTAGAAACGTCACGAAGACTTATCCGGCGCCGCGGGGGCGGCGAGCGATTCTCGACGACATTACGTGCGTCCTCGGGGACGAGGGGAGTGTGGGCATCCTCGGGCGAAATGGCGCCGGAAAGAGCACGCTCCTTCGCATTCTCGGCGGCTCGGAGCTGCCCGACCTCGGAACGGTAAAACGCCATGGTCGCGTTTCATGGCCGATCGGGTTCAGCGGCGGATTCAATGGCTCGCTAACGGGCGAGGAAAATTGCCGCTTCGCCGCGAGGATTTATGATGCGGATGTCGATGAGGTGATCGAGCGTACGCGCGAATTTGCCGAGATTGGCGATTATTTCTTTATGCCCGTAAGAAGCTATTCATCGGGTATGAAGGCAAGGCTCGCCTTCGGCCTCAGCATGGCGATCGATTTCGATGTCTATCTAGTGGATGAGATCACGGCGGTGGGCGATCGGAAATTTCAAAAGAAATGCCGCGATGCTTTCCGTGAGCGTGAGCAGCGCTCATCGATGATCATCGTCTCGCACCAAATGAAGACCATCCAAGAGTACGCGAAACGCTTCGCCGTGCTCGTGGACGGAAAGCTTCATTTTTACGATGATCTTAAAGAGGCCGAGCAGCTCTACAATAAGGCGTCTTGAATGAGCGGGAATGAAACAAAGAAGCCGATGACGGCGGCGGAGCAGTTGAGGCGGCAGCGGCAGCGAAGGGTGCTGATCCGCTTCCTCGTCTTCGTCGTGCTCCCGACCTTCCTCGCGACTGTGTATTACGCCTTCATTGCCTCAGATCAATATGAGTCGGTCGCGCTCTTCACGATTCAAAGCGCGGAAGGTCCGTCGGCCGGCGGCGTGGAGTTTTTACTGGGGACGCTTCCCGGGAGCACCGCCGGTCGCGACGTACTCATCGTGCAGGAACACGTCGAGAGCCGCGCCATGCTGGCTCACCTCCGTAAAGAGCATGGTTTCGACGAGCATTATCAATCGACAGAGCATGACTTTCTGAGCCGGCTATCGAAGGATGCGGACTCGGAAGAGGTCTATAAATACTTCCGCAAGCGGGTCCATGTCGAGCACGACGCGGCGTCGGGCGTGCTCACACTCAAGGTGCGTGCCTTTACGCCCGAAGATGCCCAGCGCTTCGCCAACGCCATCCTCGCCGCCAGTGAAGAGATGGTCAACCGCATGAGCGACGAGGCGCGGCTCGACCGGATGCGCCTCGCGACCGATGAAGTCGAAAAGGCCGAGCGTCGGCTCGCGGATGCGCGAAAGCAGCTGCTCGAGGTTCAACGCGAAGGTGAAGAATTCGATCCGCTTGAATCGGCAAGGACAGCCTCGGCGGTGCGTGGAACGCTCGAAGCGCAGCTCGCCGAGGCGCGGGCTGAGCTGAGCGCGCTCGCGGCGGTGATGCATCCCAATGCGCCCAAGGTCCAAGAGCAACGTCGGAAAGTCGCGGCGCTCTCGGCGCAGGTCGATCGCGAACGTTCGAAGCTTGTGGGCGATAGCGAGCGGACGGTGAGTGAGACGCTCGCGCTTTTTGAGCCGCGCATCCTCGAAAAAGAGTTTGCGGAGCAGACCTATCGCTCGGCCATTAGCTCGCTCGAGCTCGCTCGGATCGAGGCCTCAAGGCAGCATCGATATCTCGTGACGGTCGCGGATCCTTCCGCTCCTGATGCGCGGACGCATCCCGAAAAGCTTCGCGAGATCCTGACCGTATTTCTCGCTTCCTTTATGCTCCTCGGCGTGGGCTCCCTCCTTATCGCTTCGGTGAAAGAACATGCGAACCTCTAAAGCCCGGCGGATCTCTTTGGTCTTGATGGCGCTCGTGGGCGGTCTGATTGGCGATCGCTCAACGGCTCTTCTGACTTCACGCGCGGAGGCGCAAGCGCCGATCCTTACGCCCGCTCCCGAACCCGAACCCGAGCCTTTTCGAAATGCGCCGTCTTCACAGCAGCGCGAGCCTTCACGTGAGACGCGGCCGGAGGACCTCGAGCCCGCGCCTTTTGGAGCGAGCCTCTTCGAGGGCGGCATCACCTCGCTCCGAGACGATGGTCTGAACCCCGAGTATCGCATCGTCCCCGGCGATAAAGTCGCCGTGAATGCGTGGGGCGCGTATCAGGTCAATGACGTCTTCATCGTCGATACCCAAGGCAATATCTTCCTTCCGGAGATCGGCCCCATCGCGCTCTACGGTGTGAGAAACGCCGACCTCTCGAAGCGGGTCGAAGATGCGATCGGGCGTGTCTACCGGCGGAACGTCGAGGTCTATACAAACCTCCTGAACGCGAGCCCCGTCGCCGTCTACGTCACAGGGCGAGTCGTTCGGCCTGGGCGTTATGCAGGGCTCCCCACCGATTCACCCATCTTCTTTCTTCATCAGGCGGGTGGGATCGATCCGCTGACCGGAAGCTATCGCGAGATCACGATCCTCAGGCGCGGCGAGCCGCTCGCGAATTTCGACCTTTACGATTTCCTCGTCGAGGGAAAGCTCCCCGATCTCCTCCTTAAGGATGGCGATACGATCCTCGTCGGGAGGCGGGGACCCACCGTCGAAGTGCACGGCGATGTGGCACGGCCGACTCTCATCGAGCTGAGAGACGAGGAGCGGACGGGACAGGCCCTCCTCAACATCGCGAAGATCTCCGCGCGCTCGACGGATATCACGCTCCGCGGCGTGCGCGAAGGGCGAGGCTTCGTCGATACGTTGAGCGTCGACGAGCTCAGGCGGCGCGAGCTCCGCGATGGCGATATCCTCTCCTTCCGCGAGGAGCAGCACGCTGAATTCATCCTTGTGCATCTCGAGGGTGAGGTCCCTGGAAGCCGCAGCTTCTCAGTGCGAAAAGGGGCGCGCCTCATCGATTTTCTGAATCACGTGCCGGTCGATCCAGAGATTGCGAACACCGGCGGAGTTCATCTGAAGCGTCCGCGCGTCAAAGAGCAGCAGAAGCAGAGCCTTGAGCAATCGCTCGAGCGCCTTGAGCGATCGACCATGCTGGCGCTCTCAAGTTCTACGGGTGAATCGCAGATCCGCGTTCGGGAGGCTGAGCTCATGCGCGCCTTCATCGATAGCGCGCGGAAGATCGAGCCCGAGGGGCGCGTGGTGGTGCGTGATTCCGGGGCGCTCCTCAACATTCTCCTGGAGGACGGCGATGTCATCGTCGTTCCGCCACGGACCAATGTCGTGCAGGTGACGGGCGAGGTGCAGGTGCCTTCGGCGCTCATGTATTCACCAGGGGTGACGGCTCGAGAAATGATCGCACGAGCAGGTGGCTTTACGCGGCGCGCTGCGACCAATGGCGTGCTTGTCGTTCGCCCGAGCGCAGAGATCGTCGTTGGCAACCTCGATGTCGCCGTCTATCCCGGCGATGAGATCCTTGTGATGCCCAAGGTCGATCGAAAGATTTTCCAGAACGCGATGGATATCTCTCAGGTCCTCTACCATATCGCTGTGGCGGCCTCGGTCGTCCTCCGGATCCGCTAATGCGCTTTGACGAACTCACTGGGAACGGGCTTTTCCTCATCGCGGGCCCCTGCGTCATCGAGAGCGAGGAGATCGTCTTCGAGATCGCCGAAACCCTGCGCGACATCACGGGTGCGCTCGGGATGAAGTTCGTCTTCAAGGCGAGCTACGATAAAGCCAACCGCACTTCGCACCGCTCGTATCGGGGGCCGGGACTCGAGGAAGGGCTACGCATCCTTGAGAAGGTCCGTAATGAGCTCTCGCTGCCCGTCCTGACGGATGTGCATGAGGATACGCCCATCGACGAGGTTGCCTCGGTCGTCGATATCCTCCAGACGCCCGCCTTCCTCGTGCGCCAAACCAATTTTATGCAGCGGGTCGCTCGGGCGATGAAGCCGATGAATATCAAGAAGGGCCAATTCCAAGCCCCGGGCGATATGAAGAGCGTCGTCGAAAAATGCCGCGAGGTTGGCAACGATCAGTTGATGCTCTGCGAGCGCGGCGTCACGTTCGGCTACAACACGCTTATCAGCGATATGCGCGGCCTTGCCATCATGCGCGAGACGGGCTGCCCGGTCGTTTTCGACGCGACGCATTCGGTGCAAGAGCCCGGCGGCCTTGGTACGCGGAGCGGGGGAAATTCGCGTTTTGTTCCGCTTCTGGCGCGAGCCGCGACGGCCGCAGGCATCAGCGGCCTCTTCATGGAGACGCATCCCCGCCCGGAAGAGGCGCTGAGCGATGGCCCGAATATGTGGCCGCTTCATCGAATGCGAGAGCTCCTCGAGGTCTGCATCGCCATCGATCGCGCTGCGCGAAGCACGGCCTTCGCCGAGGATGAGGTGAAATGAAAAAGACCGTTCCGCCCGAAAAGCTCGCACCGATTCGTCTCGTGATTCTCGATGTGGATGGGGTGCTCACCGATGGGCGCATCCATTATGGCCTTGAAGAAGAGTCGGTGAAGAGCTTCAACACGCAGGATGGTCTCGGCATCAAGATGCTCCGCCATGTCGGCATCGAGGTCGGTGTGATCACGGCGCGGCGCTCACGGCCTCTAAGTCGGAGGATGCGCGATCTTGGCGTCAGGCATCTCGTCGATCAATGCGAGGCGAAAGGGCCGGCGACGCGCGCGCTTCTCAAGGAGCTGGGCATCGCCCCCGAGGAAGCGATCGGCATGGGTGACGATATCCTCGATTTTAAGATCTTTGATGAGGTGGGTCTCGCAGCCGCTCCAAGCGATGCGCATCCGCTTGCGCTTGAGCGTGCCGATCTGATCACCCTGCGTTCTGGCGGCCGCGGCGCCGTCCGTGAGCTCGCCGACGAGATCCTAAAGAGCCGATTCGATCTTCGCGCCCTCGTCCGCGAGTACCTCGATACGCTTGAATGAGATGGGCTATTCGGTGATCATACCGGCGCGCCTCGCTTCGACGCGCCTTCCCGAAAAACCGCTCCGCGAAATCGCGGGGAAGCCGATGATCGCGCATGTTGTGGAGCAGGCGCGCCAATCTTCGGCCGAGCGGATCATCGTGGCGAGCGAGAGCGCCGAGGTCCTCGATGTCGCGCGCGATGCCGGCGCCGAGGTCTGCCTCACGCGCGGCGATCACGAGTCCGGAAGCGATCGCCTCGCAGAGGTTGTCGATCAACTCGATTTTTCGAGCGATACCATCGTTGTGAACCTTCAGGGCGACGAGCCGCTGATGCCGCCCTCGCTCCTTGAGCGCGTCGCAATCGAGCTCGAGTCCGATCCCCACGCCGGCGTCTCGACTCTCGCAACGCCCATCCGCGATTTTGAGAGCGCCTGCGATCCCAATCACGTCAAGGTGGTGATGAATGAAGCCGGTAGGGCGCTCTATTTTTCGCGGGCGATGATCCCCCATCCGCGCGATCTGCCCGAGATAAAGATGCGCGGGCCGATCCCTGAGACGCTCCGCTACTATCGTCACCTTGGGCTTTATGCCTATCGCGCCGAGACCTTAAGACGTTTCCATCGCTCACGTCCCGCGCCGCTTGAGCTCATCGAAAAGCTCGAACAGCTCCGGTTGATGGCCATGGGAATCGCGATTCGTGTCTCCATCGTCGCCGAGGCGCCCCCGCCGGGCGTCGATACCGAAGAGGATCTATTGCGTGTGCAGTCGCTCCTTTCGCGCGCAAGTTGAAGGGCGCGGCGATCGTGAGCCGCCTGAGCCATGAGCACCCAAGAGAAAATTCTTCTCCTTCAAGGTCCGATGGGGCCTTTCTTTCGGCGGCTGAGACGCGAGCTTGAGTCGTTAGGCCATGAGGTCCACCGCTTGATGTTCAACGCCGGCGATCTCTTTTATGATCCGCGTCTCAAGGCCCGCGGACGCGTGCATTTTTATCGGAGCGATCGCGAGAATTTCGAGAAATTCTTTCGTGCCCTTTTGGAGCGCGAGGGTTTTGATGCGATCGTGCTCTTTGGGGATGGGAGGCCGCTCCACCGCATCGCCGTAGAGACCGCGCGTGCGCTTCGAGTCGCGATTTATGTGGTCGAGGAAGGCTACTTCAGGCCGCATTGGATCACGATTGAGCGCGATGGCGTCAACGGCTACTCCCCTCTTCCGCGCGAGCCCGAGGCGTACCTCAAGACCACGCTTCCCGAGCCCGAAGCGCCGCAAAAAGTGCCGCCGAGTTTTACTCACGGAGCCCTCTATTCGACGCTCTACGTAATCGCGATGCGTCTCGGTTGGCCGCTCTTTCCGCGCTACATTCACCACCGCCCGCTGACCATGTCGGGGGAGACTTTTTATTGGATCCGGAGCGCGATCCGGAAGCGAATTTACCGGCATAAAGAGCGCGGTCTCGAGGACGAGCTCGCGGTGAAGTGGCGTAAGCGCTTCTTCCTCGTCCCGCTTCAAGTCCACTGCGACTATCAACTAAAGCATTCGGATTTTGAATCCGTCGAGGCCTTTATTCGTGTGGTGCTCGAAGGCTTTGCCCGTGCGGCATCGGGCGATCATGCGATCGCCTTCAAGCACCATCCGATGGATCGGCCCTATACGAACTATCAGCGCTTCATCGAACGCGAGGCGGAGCGGCTCGGTCTTCGTGGGCGCGTTTATTATATCCACGATCAAGATCTCGCGCGCCTTATCGACGCTTCGCTCGGGGTCATCGTGATCAACAGCACCGTCGGACTCGAAGCGATGGGACGTGGCGCGCCGACCCTTGCTCTTGGGCGCGCGATTTACCGCATCGAAGGCCTGAGTTTTAGCGGTACGCTCGAGGAGTTCCTCCGCGCCCCGACGCCTCCAGACGGCGAGCTATATGCCGCCTTCCGGCGCTATGTGATGGCCGATTCGCAGGCGAATGGCTCGTTGATGCGCCCCCTTCCCGGTCTCGGGACGCCGACCGGAATTCGCTTCCATGCGCGAGCGCCCTTCGATTTGGGATCGCCTCGATCGAATCGCTAGACTGGAGGAGTGAGCCTCCGCATCGATCAGGATCATGCGCGGTTCCGTGAGATCGTCCGGGGAACGATCCGCGAGAACCTCAAAGACTACATCCGCCACGAGTACCTCATCGGGCGGGAGGGAAAGGGGACAGTACAGATCCCTGTGCCGCGGATCGAATTCCCGCGGTTTCGTTTCTCGGATGAAGAGGGCGGCGGGGTGGGTCAGGGCGAAGGGGCGCCAGGGACCCCGCTCCCCGGCGACGGCGAAGAGGACGGTCAGGCTGGCGAGGCGGGTGATCAAGCCGGCGAACATGCCCTCGACTTTGAACTCGAGCTCGATGAGCTCCTCGACATCATCGAAGAAGAGCTCGAGCTGCCGCGGCTTGAAGATCGCGGCCACGCCAAGATCATCACTCAGCGCGATCGCTATACGGGCATTCGCCGCGTTGGGCCGAACAGCCTGCGTCATTTCAAGCGCACCTTTAGCGAGGCGCTAAAGCGAAACCTCAGCGCCGGAAGCTACGATCCTAAAAAGCCGATCATCGTACCCATCCGCGATGATTTTCGCTTCCGCTCTTATAAGACGGTTGAGGAGCCCGTCCGCAACGCCGTGATCCTTTATATGATGGATGTCTCGGGTTCGATGGGGGATGAGCAGAAGGAGATCGTGCGCACCCTCTCCTTCTTCCTCGACGCTTTCTTGAAGCGTCGGTATCAGGGCGTTGAGTCACGCTTCATCATTCACGACGCCGTCGCGAAAGAGGTGGATCGGGAGACCTTCTTTCGTACACGAGAGAGCGGCGGCACGATGATTTCCTCGGCGTATCGGCTCGCGGCTGAGATCCTCGACCGCGACTATCCGGCCTCGGAGTGGAACATCTATCCCTATCATTTCAGCGATGGCGATAACTGGTCGAAGGAGGACACGCTCGTCGCGGCGAGCATCCTTCGCGATAAGATTCTTCCGGCGTCGAATAGCTTTGGATACGCGCAGGTCATCAGCCCCTACGGTTCGGGGCTCTTCCTCGGGGAGCTGAAGCAGCTCTTTCCGGATGAGCCCAAGATCATCCTGAGCGAGCTCCGCGATCGCGAAGCCGTTCTGCCTTCGATTCGCGATTTTCTTGGGTCGAGGAGCGCCTCATGAGCACGTCGAGCTTCATCGGGACGCGCCGCCTGCCGCGGTACCTCCTCGAGGAACAAGAGCGAATCGCCGAGTCCGCGCGCGCGTTCGGCCTCGACTTCTTCGATACGATCTTCGAGATGGTGCCCTACTACCAGATGAGCGAGATCGCGGCCTACGAGGGGTTCCCGATTCGTTATCCGCATTATCGCTTCGGGATGGAGTACGAGCGCTTCCGCAAGAGCGATGAGTACGGTTTGTCGCGCATCTACGAGCTCGTGATCAACAACAACCCCGGCGTCGCCTACCTCCTCGAAGGCAACTCCCTTGTCGATCAGAAGCTGGTGATGGCGCACGT
>JAAZAH010000201.1 GCA_012514415.1 Sandaracinaceae bacterium | reverse complement strand
GGAGTGCGATCCCACTGTCGAAGAGTGCGAGGAGGAGTGCGATCCCACCGTCGAGGAGTGCGACGAGGAGTGCGATCCCACTGTCGATGAAGACTGCCCGCCCGAAGGCGAAAATGGAGGCGCGTGATCCGGGTCCTCCATCACCGCTTGCGCCTTGAAATTTGGGGCTGGGCACTCCTCTCCTTTGCCCTCATGCCGAGCCTTGCGCGCGGCGAAAGCGAGCCAGCCGATTCGGATATTGCGGGCGCACTCCTTGCCATGGGAGAGCGCGCCGAAGCGGAACGCGATGGGGGCTTCGCCATCGAGGCCTATGAGCGCTTCCTCTCGCTCTTCCCTTACGATCCGCGTCAAGACATCGTGGCCGCGCGCCTCTCCGCGCTCCGTAAAAAGCCGACCGTCCTACATATCGACGGTGAGGTGAGCGAGGCGACGATCTGGATCGATTCGGAGCGTGTCGGGAGCCGCCTTCCGTTTACGCATGAACTTGTCGCGGGCCGATACACCCTCCGCGTCATCGCGAGGGATGGGCGACGCTTCGAACAACGCCTCGTTCTTCCTCCCGGCTCAAAGCGCGAGGTGAGCGTTCGCTTTCGCGGCACAACCGAAGAAGAATGGAATGAACGCTTCGGCGTCGGTCCCTCGCTCGCCCTTGCGCTCGATGCGGAGCCCACGCCCGCTGAGGGACCGGAGAAGAACCGTCATCGCGCCGTCGTCTTCGCCTTGGCTGGAGTCACGGCGGGCGGGCTCGTCGCCACGACGACGCTTGGCCTCGCTGCGCTCTTTGAAGAGGAACGCTTCAGACGCGAGCCGAGTTTCGCGATCGCCGATCGCGGCGAGCGGCTCGCCATCTCGGCCGATGTCTTTCTCGCGATGAGCCTCGCCACGGGCATCACCGCGGTCGTCCTCCATTTCAAGGGGAAGGCCAAACAAGAGGCCGAGGATGCCGAGAAAAGGAAGACGGCGGGCGTGTCGATGGCGCCCATGGTGCATCGCGGTGGCGGCGGCGTGCAGCTACTCGGGAGGATGTTTTGAGGTTGGTTTTCGAACGTCTCAGCAGCCTTCGACCGAGGCTCGCGCTTCGATGGGCCGCGGCGATGCTGTTGCTCGGTGGCTGTCAGCTCCTAGTGGACTTTGATCGCGACACGATCCCCGAGGCGGATGCAGGCGACGCCGGAAGCGAAGAAGACGAGTCGTCGGAGGACGGGGAGCAAGACGAAACGGAAAAAGAATCCGGAATCGAAGAAGGCAAAAAAGCGGGAGAGGGATCAAGGAAGACCCAAAATGGAGATGAATGAGTCGATCGAGAGGGCCCGCGCCCTCGCCGTCCTCATCCGCTATCTCGGGCCGTGGTCGGGTGAAGGCGACTATCCCCGGCGGGTCCGGCGACGTCATTGGCTGATTCGCGAAGGCACGCTCCAAGGCTACCGTGCGTTCGTCAAAGGCATCCCCGAAGACGCGCCTGGCGAGGCCCTCGTCGACGCCTATGTCTACGAGCCCCCCACCGCGCCTCTCGGCGTCTTCGTCGTCGCGCCCGGCCTTCATTTCGCCGGACCGGACGATCCCCGCTTCGATCGCTTCTCGCGTGTGATCGCTGGAGCGGGCTTCGTCGTCGTCGCTCCTTTCCTCCCCGATTATGTGAACCTCCGCGTACGGCCGTCGGCGCTCCGGGATTTTGAGCTCATCCTCGAAGCCTGCGCTGAGCGTTTTCCATCGCTCATGCCCGCCATCGTCTTCAGCATTTCATTCGGCTCCTGGCTCGCGATCGAGCTTGCGGCGAAACGCCCCGATTTGGTCGGCGAGCTCATTACCTTCGGAGGCTACCGAGAGTTCGACGCCATCGCGCGGTTTTGCGTGAGCGGGGAAGTGGAGCATCAAGGTGAGAAGCTGATTTTGCCGCGCGATCCGCTGAATTCCCCGGCGCTCTTTCTGAACCTCCTGGATGGCCTCGAGGTTCACGAGGAGCGCGCGGAGCTCGAGCATGCGTTCCGGCGCATGTGCTACCGCACTTGGGGAAGGATGGAGCTCAAGGCCGAGGGAAAACTCATACCCATCGTCGACGACATGTTGCACCTCGCGCCGTCGCGGCATCGAGAGCTCTTCCGCATCGTCGCAGGCGCCGAACCCGAGACCGTCTCACTCCTCGGTGAAGCCCTCTCCAACCGAAAGGGCAACATCCCGAACGTCGACCCCGATCGGGCACTCCGAACGTTGAGGGCGCCCTATACGATCGCGCACTCGCGCGATGACGATGTAATCCCCTTCTATGAGGCTTATAAGCTCCGTGAGGCGCTTCCCGAAGGGCACCCGGCGCGACTTCACCTCACGGGGCTCTATACGCATTCGGGGCAGGGCGTGGGGCTTGCGCGTGGGGCGGCACGCGAGGTTTGGACGCTCCTCGATCTCGCCCGAGCCCTCGCCTATGCCGGGAGCCGCGGAGAGCCGCAGCGCCCTGTCGGACGAAGCGATGTCTAAACGCGCGATGGTGACCTCACTGCTTTGGATCGCGGGGGCGAACGCTTTCCTCGAGCTCATCCTCTATCCATTTTGGCTGTACCCGTTGGAGCGCCATCAGGGCAGCGCTCCTATATCGCTCTGGCTCATTGCATATGTCCCGCTCGGCATCGCGTGCATCCGCGCGGGAGTCCGCGCAGCTCGACCCAAAGAAGCCGTCCTCATCGGAATCGCCGCGGGCGTGATTGCACAGCTTACAAAAGCGGCTCTCGCGGCCATGGCCTATCCCGGGCATGAATCGAGCCTCGCGGCCACATCGATGCGCGAATTCTACACGATCCATTTCATGCGGATGACGCTGGGTTTCGTCGCTCTTCTCGTCCTCACTTATGGTGTGGTGGGAAGGCTTTCGCGGCGCACTGAAGAGGGCGCGGGTGGGAGCTCCTAGCCCGCGGTGCGCTCATGCGTAGGTTTGCCTTCGATCGGCGCTCTCTTCGCCTTTGGCTTTTGGCCGCGCTCGTCGCCACGATCATGGTCTACCTCGAGCTCAAGCTCAGCGAGCAAAAACGCACTCGCGAGAGGATGCGTCCCGTCGAGGAGGTGCGTTCGCCCGCCGATCCGAGGGATGCGGAGGCGAATCGAGGCAAAGATGCGAAGAGGGAGAGCGACTCGGAGGAGGGCCTACACACGATCGAGTTTATCGAGCTCGAAGGGTCCCACTGAACGTTTTTTGCACTAAGATACGCCCATGTCCGCTCCCCTCCGGTGGCTCGTCGTCATGGCGCTTGCTTATGGCGCCATCGGGTGCGGTGCATCGCTCGGGCGCGTTGAGACGGGTGCCGGCGGAGCGCTCGGAGCGGATCGTCAGAGCACGCGAGCCTTTGAGCTTAGGCTCCGCTACGAGGCGAGGGAGCCGACGCTCCACGGCGCCAGCGTTCGCGTTCATCTTCGCCCGGCGCGCTCCATCGAAGTGCTCGCGCTCGATGACGATGGCGTCGTGCTCGAACGCGCCATCACCGACGATCTCGGCCGAGTGCGGCTTCATGCCGAGGGCGCGACCAAGCTCCGCGCGCTAAGCCAGATCGAGATCGACGGTTATTCGGTCCTCGTCTCGAAGAGCCGCGAAGGCGGGGCGCCGCATTATTTCGATTTCGATCTCTTGCGCGGTGAGAGCGAAGAGCTCGTCCTCGCGGATGTGGATCCTGAAGGAATCGGCGGAGCGTTCCACATCCTCGATACCATCTATACGGGCCTTCGCGCGGTGCGCGAATGGACGGGCGAGGTTCTCCCGCCGCTCACCGTGCGCTATATCCGAGACGATAACTCGCATTGGAGCCAATATGTCGGAGAGTATCCGGACGGCTCGGGACGACATCTCATCTACCTGATGGGCGGCGAGCCGGGACGGCGACATCGAAGTGACGGCGACGAGCACGATCCCCACGTCATCCTGCACGAGCTGGCGCATTTTGTCTTTGCTGTGCTCTCGACCAACTCAACTCCCGGGGGGATGCACCCCACGGGGCATCTCGTCGAGCCTGGACTCGCGTGGGAGGAAGGACGCGCGACTTTCTTTGCCGCCGCCGTCCTCCGAGCTCCACGCTATTTCGATACGCTTGGTTTTGAGCCGCACGGGCGGTTGCTCATCGATACCGATCTCGAGCGTGGTGGCGACGGGCCGAAGGGAGAGGGTTCCCAAGAAGCGGTCGCCGAACTTCTCTGGGATCTCGCCGACGGCGATGGAGAGCTGCCCGATCTCGATGGCGATCCGATTGCGCTCGGTCCTGGTCGGCTGATCCGTGCGATGATCGATCTTGGCGAACGCCCCGGCGCTTACCCTTCGCTCTCATCGTTTCTCCAGCATCTTATCGCGGTGGGAGACGTGGAACGTGCGCCCATGGAGCGACTCCTCGCGATGGGGAACCATCCCTCATCGCTCCTCGAGGATCGCTGGCCCATCGAACTTGCGCTGGGCTCCACGGTCTCCGATAAGATCGACGCGATCAATCCCCCAAAGGCCGGCGGGCCGGCGCTCAAGGCAACAGGCATCGACGCCGTACGCGTCTACCGCTTCGAGCTCAAGGAAGCGAGCTTCATCGAGGCGCGCCTTCGCATCGGAAGCCGAAAGGGAGGCGCCATCAACCTCGAGCTCCGCGATATCCGGGCAAAGCTCTTGGGGAGAACCATCGGAAAAGGCCGCGAAGCCACGCTCGCTCGGTTCCTCGAGCCAGGATTTTATACAATCTACATCCGCGACGGGGGCGATGGAGCCGCGGCCGACTTCGAATTCGCGCTCACCGTCGATTGATCGTCCGCGTCGACTTTCATTCGGCCCGGGGGATGGTAAAAAGACACGCATGAAGATTTTCATCGATACGGCGGATCTGAATGAGATCCGCGAAGCCGCGGCGATGGGCGTGATCGACGGGGTGACGACAAACCCCTCCCTCGTTGCGAAAACCGGGCGTCCCCTGAAGGAGGTGATTGCCGAGATCGCCGCCATCGTGGATGGCCCCATCAGCGCCGAGGTGCATGCGACGACGCTCGACGAGATGCTCGCCGAGGGACGCGAGCTCGCAGCGATCCATCCCAATATTGTCGTGAAGGTGCCGCTTATCGCCGAGGGCCTCAAAGCCGTCTCGGTCTTTTCGAGTGAAGGCATCCGAACGAACGTCACACTCTGCTTCAGCCCGAGCCAAGCGCTCCTCGCGGCGAAGGCGGGCGCGACCTATATCAGTCCTTTCATCGGCCGGCTCGACGATGTGAGCACAGACGGGATGGAGCTCATCCAGCAGATCGTTCAGATCTACGAAAACTACGGCTTCGAGACGCAGGTGCTCGCAGCGAGCATTCGGCATCCGATTCATTTCGTGCAATCCGCGCTCGCGGGCGCTCATGTGGGGACCCTTCCGCCCTCTGTGATCCGCCAGTTGCTCAATCATCCGCTCACGGACATCGGACTCGCGCGTTTCCTCGAGGACGCAAAACAGATCCCGAAGTCGTGATCCTCCGCGCGCTCAAGCCGGCGCTTGTTTTCGCTTCATGGATCGGGGCGCTCACGCTCGCCTTTCCTCCGGGTTTGGCGAGCGCCGAGTCGCCCCACTACACCATCGGCGGCTTTGCCACCCTTGGCACGAAGAATTTTACCGGGAGCGCGCGTGATTACGGTGGCGGGGGGATCCTCGAGGCGCAATTTCTCGACAGTGATTTTCGCGTCGGACCCGCGCTCGGCGCGTATTATGTGAGCGATTCGATGGGCGGGATCATTGCAACCCCGCTCCTCGTCGCGGCATCGCTCGAGCTAGGCGAGCGAAGCGTCTTCGGGAGGCTCAGCGCGCGCGGAGGCCTCGCACCGCTCACGCTGAGCGATGGATTCGCCGTTGGCGGTCTTTTCACTGTCGGAGCCAGAATCGAATATCGTATCGATGAGATCATCGCGCTTGGCCTCGGGGTGGATGCGCTCTTTCTCATCGGACAATATGGTCGCTCCGATCTCGCACCCATCCTGACCCTCACCATCCGCCCCTCGAGCTGAACCCGATCCATGTCCTCCGCACGGCCCCACGTCCTCGTCGTCTACAAGCGGACGACTTATCAGCGCTATCAGGGGCAGTCGAGTGCGCGTCTCGCTCAGCTCCTCCGGGAAAAGGATAGCTCGGTCGAAAACCTGCTTGCCTCGCACGAAGCGCATCTTGCCACGATGAGGAAGACGCGCGCGGCGCTCGAGCGGCTTGGCTGCGACGCAACCTTCGTCCATAAGGTGCGCACTGCGCCCGAGGGGAAGATCGACCTCGTCGTCACCGTGGGCGGCGACGGAACGCTGCTCTGGGCCTCTCATATCGTCGATGCAAAGACCAAGATGGTCGCGATCAATTCCGCCCCGGAAACGAGCGTCGGCTATTTTTGCGCGGGCACCGGCGAGAACGTCGAAGAGGTCCTCGAGAGCGCACTCACGGGCAAGCTGCGCGCTACGAAGCTCACGCGCATGGGCGTCGAGATCGATGGGGAATGCGTCTCGCGGCGCGTGCTCAACGACGTCCTCTTTTCACACCGATGCCCCGCGGCGGCCTCAAAATACCAGATCCGCTTCCGCGATCGCGAAGAGTCACAGCTCTCGAGCGGGATCTGGGCTGGCCCGGCCGCGGGTTCGACGGCGGCGATCCGCTCGGCGGGCGGAAAGGTCCTCCCCATCGGCTCAAGAAAACTTCAATGGGTCG
>JAAZAH010000200.1 GCA_012514415.1 Sandaracinaceae bacterium | reverse complement strand
CGCGTCCGAGAGCGCGTCCGGTGGCTCACCGGGATGAAGCGCCCGAGGCGAAGAACGAAGAGCTAGGTGCGGCGCGCGTCGAAGCCGCTCAGGACTCGAGCGGGGCGAGCAGCGAGGGGCGCCTCACGGGCGCAGGCGCGAATGACGAATAATGGAGGTTTCAAAGAGGGTTTACGCGTCGCTCTCACATCCAAGCTAAATTGAAAAAGCCCGCCTCGAGAGGCGGGCTTTTTTTGTTCGCACTAGGCGACGCTCAACGCGAAGTTCAGGCGACGACGTCCTTGAGCTTCTTGAGGGGGCGGGCGGTGAGTCGCTTCGAAGCAGGCTTCGCGGGAAGGGGCTCGCCGGTGAAGGGATTCATCTTCTCGCCGGCCTTGCGAGCCTTGGTCTTCTTGACGACGACCTTGACGAGATCAGGGATGGAGAACTCACCCGGACCACGCTTTCCGAGCTCGCGCTTCATCATCTCACGGAGAGCCTCGAAAACGGATTGGACCTGCTTCTTGGTGAGACCCGTCTTCTCAGCCAACTCGGTGATGATCTGGGCCTTCGTCATGCGCTTGGAAACTGCCATTGCATCCTCCTTCGGATTGCGGACTCACTCATTCGAGTTTTCGAGGGTGGTTTATCAGGGCCCCCCGAATTCCAAGCCTCTATGCACGCGTTAAAATCATCTGACAAGAGTTTTTCGCATCGATCCCGCTTTTTTTTCAGATCGCATTGTCGGCCATTTTCTCTCGTGGATGCGCCCGAAGGCGTGTTCCTCCCTCAGTGCGCGCGTGCAACCCGCAGCGCCCCTCACCGTGGGAAGCGCCGAAAAGCACGCAAAACAAACCCCGCAAGACATTGAATTCACGCAGCTTTTTGCGAACACCCTCCGCGAATAGGCCGTTTTTTTCGGGGCTTTATTGCGACGTTTTGTTGAGTGCCGCCGCAGCAAGGACGTCGCCCATGGCGAGCATTCTTCGCTCTTCGTCGGCCGTCTGATGATCGTAGCCGAGGAGGTGCAAAAGACCGTGGGCAAGCAAAAAACGGATCTCCGCGGCGATCGCCCAACCCCTGTCTTTTGCTTGTTTTCGCGCGGTCTCGAGCGAGATCACCACATCTCCAAGGAGCTCAACGGGACCGACGAAAACCTCGGCCTCTTGGGCGGCAAAGGCGAGGACATCGGTCGGCCGATCCTTCCCGCGATAGTCGCGGTTGAGCTCATGGATGGTCCGATCGTCGGTGAGGAGAATGGAGAGCTCCGCCTCTTCGCGACCGAGGGCGCGGAGCATGCGCTCGCCATACTCGCGGACGCGTGCGCTGGAAATGGGGCTCGAGCGGAGGTTCTGGGTGGAGACGTAGACGGGCATCGATTCCTCGAGCGGGAGCATCGCATATCTTCTGCGATGCGCATCCGCCGCATGGAGGGCGGAGCGCATCGCCGCCATGGGCGCGATTCACGACTCGGGGCGACGCGGCGAGTGAAGCGAAGAGCGCGCAAGGTCGAAGACGAGGTCTACACCGAGCGCTGCCTCCTGCTAGGCTTAGAAGCATGATGAAACGCATCCTCCTCATGAAGCGCGGGGCCGTCTCCGCGGCCATTGCCCGTAGCCTGCGGCGGCTCGAGCGAGAGTCGATAGCGCTCGTCCACTCCGAGGCCGAAGAGGGCGTGCACGTCGAAGCCGCGGACGAAATCTTCGTCGCGAAGCTGACGAGTGATGGCTCGCTCGATTTACGGGATCTCATCGCGCGCTCGAAGGAGGCTGGAATCGATGCCATCCATCCGGGAACCGCGCCGCTCGTGGGCGACGAAGAGCTCCGTGCGCTCGCCGAAGAGGCCGGCATCGCCTATCTCGGTCCAAGCGGAGACGGCTCAGTCCTGCTAAGCAACGAAGAAGCGCTCAAGGAGCGGCTAGGCGCGCTCGACCTACGCGTCGATGCCTCGGCCGCAAACGAGCGCGCTCGGGTGATCCACGTCGTCGTCCTCTCCGATCATCACGGGCATCTTTACGCCCTTCCCGAGATCGAAAAGAGCCTTGCGAGGGATGGGGAGATCTTCATCGAAGAGGCGCCGAGCGCGGACCTGATTTTCCGCGCCGATGGTGAAGCGCTTCGCTACTACCTTCAAGACATCGCCATCCGCGCCGTCGCGGCCCTCGAACTGCGCGGCATCGTGACCGTCGAGAGCGTGATCCTTCCGGATGGCAAGATCACCATCACCGGCTTCACTCTCGGGCTCCCATCGAGCTCACGTCTCATCGAGATGATCGCGCCGGTCGACCTCGTCGAGCTTCAGCTCCGCATCGCGGAGAACGAGGCGCTCAGCGACGAGCTCGAGATGCTTGGAACCACCGGGCATGCCATGGCGGCGCATCTGCGCCTCGTGCAGGAGAGCGATCTCGGACGCCCGGCCTCGGAGGTCCGCTTCCCGCCTGCTCCGCATCGCCGCATCCGCTTTGAGCCCACACTTCTTCCGGGTGGCGCCGCGACGCGCGATGATGGAATGCGGCTTGCGACGATCGTCTCCTATGCGCCCATCCGGCATCAATCCCTTCTTCAACTCGATCGCTTCGTCGCCGAGCTCGAATTTGCTCCGCTACAGACAACGAAGCGCTCAATCCGCGAGCTCCTCTCAAATGAGGCCTTTCGCGCGGGCCTCTACGATCTATCGACGGCGCCGAGAACGCTTTCACGCGAAGTGTAAGCCGAGACCTCCGCAAAGAAAAAGCCCCTCGATGGAGGGGCGATCGATCCTAGCGCACGCAACTCGGTCTTAGTCGTCGAGATCGGCGTTGAACGTCTCGAGCCCCGCAAAATGCGCCGCGCTCCCAAGTTCTTCCTCGATTCGAAGGAGCTGGTTGTACTTCGCGATGCGCTCCGAGCGCGACGCCGAACCGGTCTTGATCTGCCCTGCATTCGTCGCGACGGCGAGATCCGCGATAAAGGTATCCTCGGTCTCCCCGCTTCGATGCGAGATGATCGAGGAATAGCCGTGGAGCGCGCCAAGGCGGATGGTCTCGAGCGTCTCGGTGACGGATCCGATCTGGTTCACCTTGATGAGGATCGAGTTTCCGACGCCGCGATCGATTCCCATCGACAGGCGCTCGACATTTGTGACAAAAAGATCGTCTCCGACGAGCTGAATGCGGTCGCCGAGGCGATCGGTAAGGATCCGCCACCCCTCCCAATCGTTTTCGTCGAGGCCGTCCTCGATCGACAGGATGGGGTAGCGCTTGGCGTATTCTTCGTAGACCGCGACGAGGGCATCGGCGTCGAGCTCGCGCCCGTCAAAGCTGTACTTGCCGTCCTCATAGAATTCGCTCGAGGCGCAGTCGAGGGCAATGGCAATCTCATCGCCGAGCCGGTAACCGGCCGCCTCGATGGCGCGAGCGACGAAGGAAAGCGCCTCTTCATTGTTCT
>JAAZAH010000199.1 GCA_012514415.1 Sandaracinaceae bacterium | reverse complement strand
CACGAAGAACGCCCCGGCTGCCATTCGCAGGGGGCGTTTTCGTTTCTTGCAGGCCGTGGCCCGCCGCTTGGCCATCAAGCCGCCTATTCGCCGCCGCGGAGATCGCCTCGGGCGAAGATGCTCGAGACGTAGCTCAACACATCGGTCGCCGAAGCCTCGTTATAGCCGTAGTTCTTGATGAGCCGATCTTTGATGATGTCGATCTTGGCCTGCGTCTCTTTATCGATGATATCCGAGGCAAAGGCCGAGAGCTTGATCGAGTCTTTCTGATCTTCGAAGAGCTTCATCTCGAGCGCCCTTCTCAAGCGATCATTGGTCGAATAGACGAACTTCTTTCCTTCCAGCGCAAGGTGCCCAATGTAGTTCATGATCTCGCGCCTGAAATCATCTTTTCGCGATTCGGGGATGTCGATCTTTTCTTCGATCGAACGCATCAAACGCTCATCCGGCTCTTCGTCTTTTCCGGTATAGCGATTTTTGAGCTTCTGCCTCATCAGATAGGCCCGGATGTTGTCGATATAGTTTGCGGCGAGCCGCGCGATCGCCTCTTCGTCGGCGCTGATGGCGCGCTGGACCTCGTTCTTCACGATCTCATCGTATTCGGATTTAACGATGGCGATCAGCTCGCGATAGCGCGCCCTCACCTCCTCCTTGCCTGTGAGATTGCTCGAGAGCCCCTTTTCAAGCTCATTCAGCACCATGAAGGGGTTGATGTAGCTCGCGCCCTCTTCGCGAACGAGCGCATTTGAGATTTTATCTTGAATATAGCGGGGACTGATGCCGTCGAGCCCTTCGCGCTTGGCCTCCTTGCGAAGCTCTTTCACGTGATCTTGTGTATAGCCGGGGAGGACTTTCCCATCGTAGAGCTTGAGCTTCTGAAGAAGGCTGAGCTGATGCTTTTTGGGCTCCTCGAGGCGCGTGAGCACGGCCCAGAGTGCGGCCATCTCAAGCGTATGAGGTGCGATGTGGCGGCCCTTGATGCGTTCTCGGCTGAAGTCCTTTTGATAGATTTTCACCTCCTCACTCATCTTCGTGATATAGGGAATGTCGATCTTAATCGTGCGGTCGCGGAGAGCCTCCATAAACTCATTATTGAGAAGTTTTCGGTATTCCGCCTCGTTTGTATGGCCAATGATCACTTCATCAATATCTGTCTGGGCAAACTTCTTCGGTTTGATTTTATGTTCTTGAGTGGCGCCGAGAAGTTCGTAAAGGAATGCAACATCGAGCTTAAAAACCTCCACAAACTCGACGATTCCCCGGTTGGCAATATTGAACTCACCGTCAAAATTGAAAGCGCGCGGATCTGAATCCGATCCATAGATCGCAATTTTTCGATAATTGATGTCGCCCGTAAGCTCGGTCGAATCTTGGTTTTTCTCGTCCTTGGGCTGAAAGGTGCCAATGCCGACGCGATCCTGCTCACTCAATAGAAGGCGCTTCACTCGGATGTGATTTCGCATCACTTTGGCCCAATCGCCCTGATAGCGCTTGATGAGCTCTTGGTAGATGAAGCGGCAGGCGGGGTTGAGCTCGCCGTTGATGCGGACGGGCCGCTCGTCGTCACCGAGCCGGAGCTCGCGGATCGCCGCCTCGCGGAACTCGCGGGGGATGAGCCGGAGAGGCTCGTCGTGCATCGGGCAGGGCATCGTATCGTCCTCGCCCGCGAGGCCGAATTCCCGGAGGCCAATCCACTCATAGGTATAGAGCGCTCCGGCCGGCGTGCGTGAATAGTATTCAAGACCCTTTTTTAGGAGGCGAGCAATGGTGCTCTTGGCCGAGCCGACGGGGCCGTGAAGGAGGATGATTCGTTTTTCGGGCCCAAAACCGCGCGCCGCCGCCTCGAGGACATGGACGAGGCGCATCAGCGGGATGTCGAGGCCGTAAATCGCATCCTTTCCGCCATCGATGGGATCGTCAAAGTAGGGATAGCGAAGGATGCGCTTCTTGTTGTCGATGTATTCCTCTTGCCCGAAAGAGACGACCATATCGTAGACGCGCTCAAAGGCGTTCCGCGTCACACGCGGATCCCTCCTCACGATGTCGAGATACTCCTCAAATGAGCCCTCCCAATGGAGCTCGTGGTAGCGCTCGACGTCGTAGAGCGCGGCGATCTTCGAGATGGCGTCGACCATAGAATCCCCTCCTTTCGTTTAAAGGTAGCAGGTGGAAGCGGGCGTCCGCATATCCATCAACGGATCGAAGAACGAAATCCCGCAGCCTTCGCGCGCTCATTTCGACGTCTAGTAAAGATCGTGAAGGAATATTTTGAGGACTCTCGCGTCTAAGGGATCGAGCACCCTCAATAGGAGAGCCCGCTGAAAAACCGACGCTTGAAGACGCTCTCGCGGCTCCTGCTTTTGACCCTCGCTCTGGTGGTGCGCCCAAATCGCGATTCGGGGGCAGACGCGCTCTTTTCGCCCTCAGCAGAACTGCTTGAGCGCGGCATCCAAGTGCGTGAGCATCGCATTCAAGGCGTCGAAGTCATCGAGGTCGTGCTCGGCAAGGCCGCATTTGACGCCCGCCTCCCAGCGCTCGTCTACTTTCATGGTCGCGGCGGCGACGTGCATCTGCCGCGCGGGGCGCACCAAAAGATCGAGCAGCCTTATCGTCTCTTTTTGCCGCGAGGGCCGCTTTCACTCGGAAATGGCCGAGCCTGGGCCACGCCAAGCGTGAGGCATCCGCGTCGAGCACAGCTCGAGAAAGAAATTTTGGAGGCCGCCGATCGGATGATCGACGTCATCGACGAGCTTCGCCGGACTCGTTCGATCGCAGGAGAGCCGATCCTTGCGGGTTTCAGCCAAGGCGGAATGCTCGCCCTCGCCATCGCAGCTCGCTCTCCGGACCGCGTCTCAACCGTGATCCCGATCGCCTCGCAACTTGTTGTCTCACTCGACCCCGAGCGATTGGAAAGGCATGCATTGGACGGGCGCGCGCTTCCCGAGATCCACGCGCTTCACGGAGAAGCCGATCGCATCGTCTACTATGACGAAGCCAAAGAATCGCTCGAGGCGCTTCGCTCCCTTGGCTTCGTCGTCACGCATCAGGGGTTTGCCGAAGTCGGTCATGAGGTCTCGAGTGAGATGTCGAAGGAGTATTCGAAACTTCTCCGCGCTGCGCTCAAGCGCGCGCTCGAGCGTGCCATCGGCATCGGCGTCTGACTCGACGCGAGGCGGCACCTCGGGGCACAAGCTTTCATCCCAGCGAAGCCCGCACGCCAAGCCTAAAGAACCGTGGGAAACCGCCGATTTTAATCCCCGATGGATGGCTCACACCGAAGCGCTCCTCCTCCAGGGACTCCGAGCGGCCGCCCCGGACTTGCGCGGGTGCGCCCACCCTCCGCGCCGACGACAGTCCAGCTCGCGCGTCCAACGTCTCGGCGTTCTGAGCTCAACCGCTGTACGCTGACGATCCTCAGCGGGGGCATCTCAGGCTCCGTCTTCACCGTCGGCTCCGCGCCCCTTCTTCTGGGTCGATCGCGACAATGCGAGCTCTGCTTCGACGATCCGAGCGTCTCCTCCATCCACGCCGAGATCAGCCGAGCGAGCGGCGAGCTCTATATACGCGATCTCGGGAGTACGAATGGGACGCTCTTGAACGGGCTTCCCTTGTTGAAGCCGCGGGCATTGCGCGATGGCGATCGCATCCAGCTTGGCCGCGAGGGAGTCGTTCGGGTGAGCTTCGGAGATGAAGGCGAAGAGCTCGCGCGACGGCGACTTTATGAGCGCGCCATCCGGGATCGGCTCACGGGCCTCTACAATCGCGCATTTTTCGACGAGCGGATCGAGATCGAGTTCGCCGCTGCGCGTCATCATCGCCAGCCCCTTGCGCTTCTGCTCACGGACCTCGACCATTTCAAATCGCTCAACGATCGCTACGGGCACCTCGGCGGCGATGAGGCGCTTCGCGCGGTGGGCGCCATTTTTCGCGAGGCCGCACGGAAAGAAGACATCGCCGCGAGGTTTGGCGGGGAGGAACTTGTTCTTGTGGCCCGCGGGATCGACGTGCAGAGCGCGCTCGCGATGGCGGAGCGCCTGCGGCGGGCAATTCGGCTTGCTGATATCGTCTATCGTGGTGAGCGGCTTCTCCTCAGCGGGAGCTTCGGCGTGGCGGTTCATACGCCCGAGACACCCTTTGAAACGACCACCGAGCTCATCCTCGCGGCCGATCGCGCCCTTTATCGTGCGAAGCGAGACGGAAGGGATCGCGTGGCGCTCTCGGGCCCCATGCGCTGAGCGATCTCGCCGCTCGGATGCGGCGTTCGTGGTTCATCCAGAAGGGATCGGCTCCCTCGAGGGCTGCCCGCGAGGGGGGTGCGCGCGTTCGACGCATCCACGCACCTCGCCCTCGCCTTCGCGGAGCCTCGGACGGCGCCAGCCGCAAAAAGCTGTTAGGCTGTCGCGATTCGCGATCTCATGGATTCCCGGACGAATAGCCTCATCTCGAAGAAACGCTCGCCTTTTCCCGAGCTTGATCGCGCGCTCGAGGCGCTTCGACGCGAGGCTTCCCGGCTTCCGCTTCTCGCTCCACGTCCGTCGCCAAGCCGTGAACGCGAAAACCGCGAACGCCTTCTACGCGGCGACAAGCCGCGCAATGAGACGCCGCTGATTCGGCGGGTGATCGATGCGCGCTCTGCCTTCCGCACGCTCGAAGATGCGCGAAAGCTTGCAGAAAAGACGCCGCTGGCTGCGCTCCTCTCACCGCGGTTCGACGAGCTCGAGCTCGAGTTTGCCATTTTGGAGGCGCTCGGCACTCCCCGGCTTGTACGCCCCCTCGCCCGAAGGCGGTGGTCCTGTCACGATCGCCCCCTCGAGACGAGCGCTGGGCCGATTTATCCGTCGCGCATCGCACTCTCCATCCTCGAGGAGCTCGAGCCCGATCCCGAGCCGCCCTCGGTCGATGCGCAAGGTGCTGCATCCATCGTCCGCGAGCTCTCTTCGTGGGTTGGGTTCCCGGTCAGCGTCGTCATCAGCGACGAGCTCTCTTCGCGTGCCGCCGCGGGGGATCGCACCGTCTATCTCGCCAACGCGCGGTTCGGCGCGCGGGAAGCACGGCGTCTTGCGGTCCACGAGGTCCTCGGTCATCTCGTGAGCGCGGCCAACGCCCTTCGTCAGCCGACGCGCGCGCTTGTCCTCGGAACGGCCCGATCCTTTGAGGATCAGGAGGGCGTCGCCGTCTATCTAGAAGAGCGCGCGGGGCTGCTCGGACCGTCACGCCTGCGCACCCTTGCGGCTCGCTATCTTGCGGCCGAATCGGTTTTTGATGGCGCGAGCTATGGTGAGACGGCGCAGCTCCTCCATCGGCGCCATGGGCTGTCGGCCGAGGAATCGCTCACGATCGCCGGACGCGTCCATCGCGGTGGGGGGCTGGCGCGGGAAGGCGTCTATCTTCCCGCCTACCTCCGCGTGCGCACGGCCATCGTGGAAGGAGGCCTCGCGCTCCGCGAGCTTCAGCGCGGACGAGTCTCGCTCGGCTCGCTCGGTGAGCTAAGACGCCTTGAAGAGGCCGGCGTGCTCCATCGTCCGGCCTATACGCCGAGCTTGGCTTTCATCTTCGGGACGACCGGTCCCGGGACGAGTTTTGAGACGTCTCCGCCGAGCTTGGTCACCTCTTTACACAGCCCGGACGCCACATAGAAATACGCATCGTTCGCCATGATGAAGACCGTCTCGACCTGCTCGTTCAGGTGACGGTTCATATTGGCCATTTGGAGCTCGTACTCGAAGTCGGCAACCGCGCGGAGGCCGCGCAGTATCACACGCACATTCTTCTTGCGCGCATAGTTGACTAAGAGGCCCTCGAATGAATCCACCTCGACGCGATCCTCGTCCAGCTGCATTTCGACCACGGTCTCACGGATCATCTCCATCCGTTCTTCGACCGTGAAGAGCGGTTTCTTATTCTCATTGTTGAGCACCGCGACGATGATCTTATTGAAGGCGACCAGGCCGCTACGGAGGATGGAGACATGCCCGTTGGTGATGGGATCGAAGCTGCCGGGATAGATGGCGATCGTCATGAGTCTTTTTTTCGCTTTCCCTCATTTACGAAGAGCGCGATTTGCGTATCTCCGTAACGATATACACGAAGGGGGGCTAGGTGTTCGAAATCTGGCGGTCGCTTGACGCTCGGGCCTTCGACCACGAGGAGGGCTCCTTGTTGTAGAATCCCTTGCTCGGTGAAGCTATCTAAAATTGACGGGAGTTTCTCGATTTCTTCGTAGGGCGGATCGACGAAGACGAGATCGAAGGGCGCATACGAAGCGAGCATGGCGAGGCTTCGCGCGGGCGAGCCGAGGAGGTCGGCACGCTGCGTGTCGATCGTGACGCCTAGACGGCGCGCGTTCGATTGGATCGTTTGTAGAGCGAGCGGAAGCCGATCGACGGCGACGACGCTCGAGGCGCCTCGCGAGAGCGCTTCAAATCCATACGCCCCGCTCCCGGCAAAGAGATCGAGGACTCGTGCGCCCGCAAAGGCATCACGCGCTGCGAGGATGGACCCTACGGCCTCACGCACACGGTCCGCGCTCGGACGAACCCCTCTGGCCTCGGGGGCTTTGAGCGTCTGACCACGGAGCTTTCCGCCTGTGATGCGCATCGCCCTTGGTGTTAGCACGGCAGCTCCATAAACGCGCGGCGTATAAACGATGTGGGCCACGGTATGAGAGAGGGAACGCTCCGCATTTGCCGTTTGTGTGGCACGCGCTATCCCGCAGGCGCTCGCTTCTGTCAGCTCGATGGAGAGGGACTCATCGACGCGGACGATCCCTTCATCGGGACCATGATCCAAGGTCGCTACCGCCTTGATGAGCGCATCGGAGCCGGCGGAATGGGCATCGTCTATCGCGCCACCGATCTCGAGGGTGGACCGGATTGTGCCATAAAGCTCCTTCGCCCCGAGGTCGCGCTCCACGAAGAGGCGCGGCGACGTTTCGAGCGCGAAGCGAAGGTGCTGACCCGCCTCGACCATCCGTCGATCGTGTCGATCCAAGAGTTCGGATTTTTGGGTGAGGGCAGCCTCTACCTTGTGATGGAGCTTCTCGAAGGAGAGACCCTCGCGGACCGGACCGCACGCACCGGACGCCTAGAGGTCGAGGAGCTTTTGCCCTTGATCGCACAGGTAGCCGAAGCGCTCGACGCCGCACACGATGCGGGCATCGTCCACCGCGATCTCAAGCCGGAGAATATCTTCCTCACGACCGAAGGCGACGTGAAGCTGCTCGATTTTGGCATCGCCCGCGTGCTCGACGACGAGACGATCGCGAGTCAAACAGGGCTCATCTTCGGGACGGCGCGGTATATTTCTCCCGAGGGCGCGCGCGGAGGGCGGACGGATGCGCGAAGCGATGTCTACTCTCTTGCCGTGATCACGTATGAGGCGCTCTCTGGCAGTCTCCCCTTCGAGTCGGATCGCTCCGTAGGGCTCCTCGTCGCCCATGCCAACGAGACGCCGCGCCCCATCGGCGCGCTCCTCCAGTCGGGCGCACTGCCCAAGGCGAGCGCGCGCGCCATCATGCGTGCGCTTAGCAAAGATCCCGCCGCGCGTCATCAACGCGCCAGTGAGTTCGCCGTCGCGCTCGCGGAGGGGGAGCCTCGAGCTTATGGACCGAGGATCCGCGCGTCCGTTGCGAGCCTCGCCTTTGCGCTCGGTTTTGCCGCGGTCTATCTGGTTCTTTCGACCTTCCGCGCCGGCGCGCGCGAGGATGGGGCCGCAACGATCGCTGGGCTTCTCGAGCAGGCCCGCGTGGCAGCGGCGCGAGGCCATCATCAAGGTCCGAGCTCGGCGCTCGAGCTCTCTCAAAAGGTCCTAGAGATCGCCCCCTCACATCCGGAGGCGCTTCGGCTTCGACAGCGCGCCTTACGACGCGGTGAAGGTGGCGCCATTGGCGCCGTACCACCTGCTTTTTCGCTCGAACAACTGACGCCCAAGGCGCGCGCGGGGGCCGCCCTACGCCTTCGCTTCGAGATGAGCCGCGCGCACGCGGACGAAGACTTGCGACTCATTTTTTATAGCCGAGAACACCAGCTCGAGGTGCCCATCGAGGCGCGCCAAGGGATGCGAGAATTCACGCTCGAGCTTCGTCCGCCGGCTCCCGGTCGTTACACGGCGCAGCTCTTCGTCAACGGACAGCCCCATGGGGATCCACTCGCCATCGAGGTCGGGAAAGAGCGCGCCTCCCGCCCTTCGGCTTTCGTCGATCGCATGCTCTCTGCCAAACGAGCGTCGCGCCCCCAAGGGGAGCCTTCCAAAGGCGCACCCCGAGGATCCTCCGGCGCAGACCGCTTCGAAGGCGAGCGCCCAAACATCCTGACGAACCCGCACGCCGGGACGCCAAACGAGGGCGGTGCGATCGACTGGAGCCCGCCCGAATGATGCTCGAGAAAGTTGCGTTTAGGGCGAGGCGCTTCGCCGAGCACGTGCCTTGAAAATCGGCGGCTGATTCCGCCACGAGTCGTACGCCATGTAGAGGAGCAGGATGGCGACAAGACCGAGGATCCCCGCGATCCCAAAGGGTGGCGCGACGAGCTCATGGGCGTCCGGAGCAAGATCCGCTCCCACCTTGAAGAAGGCGACGAATCCGGCGCGCGTGATGGCAACGGCGATGGTCGAATTGGTGAGGATACGCAGATAGACGAGGAGCGGCGAAGAGAGAACCGTAAAGATGAAGAGAAGCGCGGCTCCCTCGAGCGGGTGGGCAGGAAAAAGGTTCAAAAGAAAGGCGGTCGGGAGCGAGAAGATTCCCGCGATGAGACCGATGAGGAAGGAGCGCCTCCAAAAATCGCCCGGAAGCTCTCGAAAGAGGAATCCGCGAAAGCCGATTTCTTCGGCTAGGAGGGGGAAAAGATTGACCAGCATCCCTCCCGTGAGTCCCATCGTGATGAGGGAGAGCGGGGTTGAAAATTCACCGCGGCGAACTGCCGCCTCAAAACGCTCGAGCGATTCGCCGCTTAGCCGAGAGCGCTTTGCCTCGATGAGCTGCTCTTCGCTGAGGATGAGATTCGCGCCAAAGATGAGATGCGTAAGCACAAGCCCGACGATCAGCGCAAAAAGCGGCGTCAACCATGCAAGCAAGACGGCGCGACTGGGCCGGATGGTGATGGCCAAGGGCTCGAGGACGGGTTGCCTGAGTAGCGGGCCTTGGATGAGAAGCGCGGCGAGGAGCGGTGCAAGAGAGCGGAAGGTCGCCGCCGCCGCTCCCGCGCCTCGATCGCCCGGAAAGAAGGCCCCAGCGATGAACACCGGGATGAAACCGAGGCCCAAGAGGAGGGCGAGGAAAAGCACGATGAGTTTCGTGCGCGTCATATTCTGTAGGAGATTCATCGCCGAATCAGCACGCCTCGTTCTTTCGTGAGCCCACGCCGTCTCGCTTGCCTAACGGCGGAAGCGGAAATGCGCAGCGGCGTGGCGCTCTTGGATGCGGATGAGATCCGCATACGCCTCGGGGAGCTGTGAAGCGAGGCGGAGAAGGACATGCGCGGTCGCCTCGGCATCGCCCACGGCGCGGTGCGCGTTCTCGAGCGGAATGCCGAGATGCTCCGTCACCGCCGTAAGCGTTCTCTGTCGAAGGGTCGTGAGGAGCTCGCGCGCCCAAACCAGGGGGTCGATCCAGACGAGCTCCTTATCAAACGCCGGCACAGCCTTCGCGTCGAGCACGAAGTCGCCCCCGCCGATCCGTGCCCCAGCGCGGCGGAGCTCCTCAAGCAAAAACGCGCGGTCGAAGGGCGCATTATAAGCGACGGGGATGCGACCCTTGAGCAATTCTCCGAGATGCGGGAGGAGCTCATGGAATTTCGGCGCCCCTGCGACCTCTTCGTTGGTGATGCCGTGAACTTTGATCGCATCTTCCGGGATGAGCATCTCGGGATCGACGAGGAGCCCCTCACGGAAGCGGATCACGCCTTCATCGATTCCGACGATACCGATTTCAATGATCCGATCGCTTTCGGCATCGCGTCCCGTCGTCTCGAAGTCGATGACCGCGAGCGGGATATTGAGCCACGCGCGCGTGCCCTCATAGAGCGCGCTCAGGCCCT
>JAAZAH010000019.1 GCA_012514415.1 Sandaracinaceae bacterium | reverse complement strand
GATCTCCTCGTCATCGACGGCGGAAAGGGGCAACTGGCGCTGGCACTCGCGGCGGCCGAGGCCCACGGCTTTGGGGATCTTCCCATCATCGCGATCGCCGAAGAGGGCGTCTCTTCACTCGGTGAAGCACAGCCCGATCGCGTCTACCTTCCGGGACAGAAAAACCCCATCCCGATCCATGCCCATCCTTCGCTTCGACTCATCGCGCTCATCCGAAATGAAGCGCATCGCTTTGCGAATAAAAAACGTCTCGACGAAGGGAAGCGGATGACCCTGCGGAGCTCGCTTCGCGATATCAAGGGGATCGGCGAGAAGACCGAGCGGCGACTCTTGATGGCGCTCGGTTCGTTCGAAGAAGTGCGCAAGGCGAGTGTCGCAGAGCTCATCGCGGCCGGAGCGAACGCAAAACAAGCCAATGCCATCCGCGAAGCCATCGGGGCGGCGGATGGGAGCGTCGAGGACGCCATCGAGAACGCTTTTCGGCATTGATTTCAAGCGTCATATGACAACGATCATCGTCCGAAGGAGGACGCGGGGCCCGAAACAGGCTATAAAATGCGAGCGATGCGCCTCCTTCCTTCGATCAACGTGCTCGGGCATGAGCTCGAGCCCTGCAGTCACGATCCGAAGACCGGATTCTATCGCGATGGTTGCTGCAACACGGGCGAGCTCAATGCCGGTGTGCATGCCGTCTGCGTGGAGATTACCGAAGAGTTCCTCCGCTTCTCGAAATCGCGCGGAAACGATCTCTCGACGCCGCGACCCGAGTTCAAGTTTCCGGGTCTCAAGCCGGGCGATCGATGGTGCCTCTCGGCTCCGAGGTATCGGGAGGCGCTCGACGCGGGGAAGGCGCCGCGCGTTTTCCTTCGATCGACCCACCGCGCTGCGCTTGCCTACGTCTCGCTCGCCGAGCTCGCGGCGCACTCCGCCGACTGAAGGCGCGTTCGCGAGCGGCTGAGGCTTTCAGCGGAGTTGGTTCAAGAAGGCGAGGATTGCCCGGTTCACCGCCTCCGCCCTTTCGATGTGCACAAAATGCCCCGCGCCTTCGATCCACTCGATGGCGACGAGGCCGGGGAGACGATCGCGCATGGAGGCAATGGAGCGCTCGTTGAGGATGGAGCGGACTGGATCGCGCGCTCCTCCTAAGAAGAGAGCGGGCTGAGGCAAGGGCGCCATGGCGTATTCGGCGTCGTTCACGGCGTCGAGATCCATGACGCGATACGCATTCAAGCCACCGATAAAGAAGAGATCGGAGTCGTCCACGCTCGTGTACTCCACGACGATGCGGCCGAGCGCTTCTTCGTCGAGCCCGTCGATGGCGAAGGGTGAAGGTGCCGGAGCGAGGACGTCGAGATAGGACGTGCCGTCGCTTGGGAATTGACGCATATCGAGCAGCTTTCCTCGGGCGCTCAGAGCGAAATAAAGGCGCGCGAGAAAGTCACCGGGCGCCTTTGCGAGATCCCGCTCCGCCCTCCCTCTTTCCTGAAAATAATGCATGTGGAAGAAATGCTTTTCGGCGATGGAGCGGAAGACCTCCGAGGGGAGGCGGCGCCTTCCTTTGCCTGAAGCGCTTTCTTCCTTGGCCTGGGCGCCATGAAATTGTGCGCCGTAAGGCACGCCGAGGCTGATGAGGGCGCGCGCTCGCGATGGGTGATGAAGCGCGAACCCGAAGATGGCCCGTGCACCGAAATCGTGTCCGATGAGGACGGCAGTCTCTTCGCCGAAGTGATCGAGAATCGCGAGAATATCGTCTGAGATGCGGCGCGCTTCATAAGCCTCGACTTGGCGCGGGCGCTCAGAGCGGCCGTAACCACGCATATCGGGCGCGACGACGCGATAGCCAGCGCTCGCGAATGTCTTGAGCTGCGCCTCATAGCAAAGCGAGAGCCCTGGGAAGCCATGCGCACAGAGAATCAGCGGCCCTTCTCCCATCGTCAGCGCCGAAAGCCGCACCTCGGACTCGATGGTGATTCGTTCAAAACTCATCGAAAAGCCTCACGCAATTTTCGCGCGGCCCGACGAACGGAAGCATCGGTCTCGCCCATAAAACGTCCGTCGAGGATCTGATCGAAATCGACGAAGGCAAAATCGCTCACCTCGCGCTGCTCGATCACGATTTGGGCGCCCGCCTCAGAGGTGAACACAAAGCGGAGGTCGTGGTGAAGATGAGCGGGCTCGTTGGCGTGGGCGGCGATGGTATGGATGTCGATGTCGAAAAGCGCTTCACCCCAAGGCTTTAGCGTGTGAAGGCCCGTCTCTTCCCTCGCTTCGCGTAGAGCGGCCTCGATGGGCTCCTCGAATTCACCGCCGCGATCCGGGGTCGCGACCTCGAAATGCCCGCCGGGCTGGAGCCAAAGGCCAATTTTTTTATGACGGATGAGCCCGAGCCTTCGCTGCTCGTGATCCACGATCAGCGCGCTCGCCGTCAGATGCCCGGGGTTGAAGTTCGAACGCGAAAAAATCGCGCCTCCACGATCAAGGAGGCGCTCAAAGCCTAAAACGGTCTCTCTTTCGGAAGGGTGGGCCTCGCGATAAGCGCTCAATAGCGATCGAAGTCGAGCGATAGCATGCATCCCGCGCTTTTTAGCATCGGCGATAGTGAATGTCTTCGCTCGGACGAGGACGTTCCAAGTCGCTCACGTGGATGCTTGGGATTTCCTCTCGCATCTCGGAAGACTTCCTCAGGCGGGGTGTCGTCTGATTGCGTTGGAATCTGGCCTAGGCTGAAAAGCGCCGATTCTCTTTGGTCTCAACGAGTGGAAGCTCGATTCGCACCCTCGCCCCACGCGCTGACTTCCCGTCTGCCTCGGCTCGATTCGAAATCGAGATCGACCCGCCCACTCGCTCAAGGATGGTCGCTGCGATTGACAGGCCGAGTCCCGTGCCTTCGCCCGCGCCCTTCGTCGTAAAAAACGGCTCGAAAAGCTGGGGTGCGATGTCTTCATCGATGCCGTGCCCTTCGTCTTCGATGGTGAGGATCAGCGAATCATCCAGCGCTTTGGCCGCGATGCGGATCTCGCCCTCGGCTGACATCGCGTCGCGAGCGTTTAGAAGCAGGTTCAGGACGAGTTGGGTCAACCGCGCCTCGGCGATGTTGACCGCGGGGAGTGCACCAGTGCGGTCGTTGGGATATGCGCGGACGATGCGGATCGCTTCGCTCTCGCGCTGAAGCGAGAAGAGCTCGATCGCGCGTTCAACCGCGGCCACAGGGTCTCCCTCGGCACGATCGTCTTTTCTCGCATAGACGAGGAGCTCTTGAAGAATCTCGCGGATTCGGCGGGTCTCAGCCATCGCACGATCGATGAGCTCCGGTTCTTCGGCGCCATCGCGAGAGAGCTCAAGGAGCCCGAGGATCGAGGCGAGGGGATTGCCCACCTCATGCGCGATGCCTGCCGACAGCCTCCCGAGCGAAGCGAGTTTCTCAGAGCGTATAAGTTGATCGCGTGCTTCGACGAGCGCGGCCTGAGCGCGCTCCACCTCTTCGAGTTTTTCCTCGAGCGCTTGAAACGCCTCTTCTTTTCGCGCGGCCATCGCATTCATCGATTCAGCGAGCGCGCGGATCTCACGCGGGCCGACGAGCGGAGCGCGGTGTTCTCTTCGGCCAAACTCGAGCCGATCGGCAGCGCGTTTGAGCCGCTCAATGGGCCGCACGATGGCGAGCGTGAGGAGCACGTAGAGGACGAAAAGAAGAACGGCTCCTGTGAGGAGCGCGTAAAAGCGCACGATCGCCCTGCCCTCCTCGCGCTTCGCCTCGTCGGCTCGAAAATACTCTAGGAGGACCTCGCGCGGCGCGTTGGCTTCGTCCAGTGCCTCAAGAAGACGATCGACACGCGCCTCGATGCCCCCGCGGCGCTCTTCAAAACGAATGCGCTCAAGCACGCTCCCTCCAAGAAGAAGCGCGAGAACAACGGCGAGCGTCACGGCGGCGAGGAGCTGAAAGCGAAGTCCCAAGATCTTCTCCCGAGCGGACTTTCGATACGAACCCTAGGGGCGAGGCCCACGCGCCATCGACGCGCCGGGCCCATCTCCGACGAGACTAACCGACTCTCGAAGAGAAAACTCGATCGTCGCGCGCAAGGCCCCCGAGCCTTCGCTCCAAGCCTTGGGAAGGGCCGAGGCCGCGATCAAGCCGTCAGGCGAATCAACGAGCGCGGCGTATAGAGGATCTCCTCGGGGAGGCGCTCGGTGTGGGTGCGCCCGATCTCGCGGATCGCTGCCGCATAATCCCGGCGCTGCGCGCGTGCCGGCACGGGTGGAGGTGCGCCTCGAAGCGCCGCGTCGAGACGGGCGCTCATCACACCCTCGAGCTCGGTGAACTCGATCCCGAGCGCGGGCCCCTGGTCGGTCTCCCGAAGGCCGCGGACGATTCGCGCGACCCGCCCGTGCCCCTCCACATATTCATCGGTGTAAGGAAGCCGGAGCGAGAAGATCACGAGCTCGCCGATTTCGGCGAAATCTGTAGCCTCGAGGAGGATTCCGTCGCGGCTCACGTCATAGGTGTACTGTCCGAGGAGTCGGAAATCACGCTCCGAAACGACCTCGCAATCGAGCATGATTCCGCGGCGGATGGAGGAGCGTTCTTGGATGTTCGAGAAATGGAACATAGGGGGGTTCTCCAATCTCACACGATCATACACTGCGCTGGAATGTAGGCAAATACTTTACACATTCGGTTTCTGCCGAGAATTGCGGCCCCCGGGCAGCGGGGGGTTGGCGATCGGGCAGAAATGCACTAAACCGGCGCCCATGGCGGAGGGTCACCCCGCAAAAATCGGACGCTATCAGATCGAGAGAGAACTCGGCCAGGGGGCGATGGGTCAGGTGTACCTTGCGCGCGATCTCGACCTCGACCGCGAGGTCGCCCTGAAAACGATTAAGGCGCGCGATCTCAGCCCTGAAAAGCGCGAAGCCTTCCTTGAGCGCTTTAAGAACGAAGCGCGCGCGGCTGCGAAGCTCCACCATCCCAACATCGTCCAAGTCTACGATGTCGGCGAAGATCCGGAGTACGGCCCCTACCTCGTTTTCGAATACGTCGCCGGACAAAACCTCAAGGAAGTCCTCCGTAGCCGCGGTCCGCTCGATCCCTCCGAGCTCACAAAACTCGCCCGGCAGATGGCCGACGGCCTTACGGCGGCGCACGCCGCTGGCATCATCCATCGCGATCTCAAGCCGGAGAACTTGCTCTTTACGCCCGAAGGCGACGTCAAGCTCGCCGATTTCGGGATCGCTCGCCTTCCCGATGCAAACCTCACCCGCGAAGGACAGTTTCTCGGGACCCCCTGCTATTCGGCGCCCGAAACGCTCACCGAGGCGCGCTATGGCGAAGCGAGCGATCTCTTCTCGATGGCCGCCGTCTTATATGAGGCCGCCACCGGCAAGCGTGCCTTTCCCGGGAGCGACGCGCTCGGAGTCGCCCATCGCGTCGTCTCGGAGACGCCGCCACCGCCGAGCGAGGTCAGCGAAGGCCCGCTCATTCCCCACGGGGTCGATCGCGTCATCATGGCCGGGCTCAACAAGCGGCCCGAAGATCGTCCGCCAAGCCCGCACTCGCTCTCACGCGCGATTCGAGATGCCTATATCGGCGCCGACATCCTCCTACCGGAGACGCGCATCGCGGACGAATCGCCGCTGATCGGCGCTGCCTCACAGGAAAGAAAGCCTCCCGCGAAGAACTTTCAGTTCGGCTCACTCTTTCCTTGGATTTTGATGCTCCTCGGCACAATCGCGTTTGCTGGATACGGCCTCGGTGTCTTCGATAAGCCGCCAGCCGAAGAGAGCCCTGCGCCGCAGGAGCGCGGCGTGGAGGCTCGGCACGAGGCTGGGAAGACCCCGACTAAACCCCAAGAAAAATCGGGAATCAATCCGCCCGATAAGGCGGCGGAAGATGCGAGCGCCAACGCGCAGGCCGACGATGAGCCAAGCGAAGAGGTGCGCGAAGATGCCGAGAGCGATACCGGCGGGGCACTCCCCCACGATGCGGGCGCGGACGCAGACGCAGCCCCGAAAGATTCGCCCGACGCCGGAGCCGGCGCCTCAGAGAAGATGCCGACGACCATGGCGGATAGCCGCGCCGCCAAGAGCCTTTCGGCGCTCGAACGCGAAGAGCTCGCCAAAGAGGCAATCTTCGATGCACGGCGTGCGATTGAGCGAGGGCGATTCGATATCGCGCGGAGAGAGCTCGATCGGGCCGAGGAGCTTGATCCCGGGCTCCGCTCCATCAGTGAGCTTCGCGCCGAGCTCGAGCGAAAAGACGGCGGAAGCTGACGCGCCTATCCAGCCGGCATCAGCCGCAGCATGAGTCTCTCGAAGGGCGTGAGGAAGATCATAAAGCCCACCGAGAGGATCACGTTGAAGAGAAGGTGCGCCACGGCGGTCGCGCGGCCAGGCTCACCCCCCAGCTCCAGCGCAAGCGAGGCGAAGGGGCCGAGGAAAGGGAAGAGCACGAGGACCGTGATCGCGGAATAGAGAAGGTTCGCGACAGCGGCTCGTCGCGCGCCTGGGCTCATTTTCACGCTGATGATGATGGCCGTAAGCGGCGTGCCGATATTCGCTCCGACCACGACGCCCACTGCGGCGGGCGCGGCGATCGCTCCCTGTTGAGCAAGGATGACGGCAAGACCCGTGGTGACGCTCGAGGATTGGACCAGCGCAGTGACGATGAAACCGATCAGGACCGCGAGCGGCATCGACGCCGAAGCTCCGAGCAGCTCACGAAGAAGTTCCGACTCCCGAAGCGGCAAGAGCGCACTGCTCAGAAAATCGAGCGCAAAGAGCACGAAACCAAAATAGAAGATCGCTCTCCCAAAGATGCGCGCGCGGAGCGGGAGGAAGCTCAAGAGGGATCCAAGAACGATGAAGAACGGGCCGATGCCCGTCATCTTGAGTGAGACGAGGAAAGCTGTGAGGGTCGTCCCGATGTGCGCGCCGAGCAGCACGGCAAGACTGTTCGAGAACGTGATCGCGCCCGCGTCGATGAGAGCGACGGTGATCCCCGAAACCGCGGTCGACGATTGGATGAAGACCGTAAGGAGAAGGCCGAGGAAGTAGCCGCGAACGCGCGTTTTGGTGAGCCGCTCCGTCAGGCTCTGAAAGACGCCCTCGCCAACCTCTTGAATCTCGCGACTCAGCGCTTGGAGGCCGTAGATGAAGAGCATCACCGCAGAGGTGATGGACATGATGGTTTGAAAATGGCTCATCGCGAGGAGGCAGATCGGAGCGGGCCGTGACGATGGCTCGGCCGCGCCTATCATGCCACTCGCCCGCGGCTTCTTCCCGCGAAATTCGGCACCTCACAGACCGAGGCATGTGGGTGCATGCGCATCTCGGAAGCCACTTCGCACCCACGCTCGATCGCGAGGTCGTTCCGGCTAAGCTTCGGGGCGCTCCCGCTCCTCGCCCGCTTCGGACGCGCCTTCGCGCTCTTCGGGAGGGGTGGGAATCGGCGGAAGAACGGCCTTTTCTCCTGGCATCCGCGTTCGCGAGCCATGACGCTCGATGATAAGCGGCGGGACCTCCGCGCGTCTCCCTGGCGTATCCCGAAAATGGATATTCGCCGTGATGATCCGTGCGCCACGCTTTGCCGTGAGAAGAGACCATGTCCACTCGAAGAGCACGAGGACGCGACTCCGGAAACCAATCAGGTAGGCGATGTGGACCAGTCCCCACGCGAACCAAGCGATGAGCCCGGAGAGCTTCATCTTCTTGGTTTGGGCGATGGCACGCCCCCGACCAATCGTGGCCATCGTCCCCTTGTCCACATAGCGGAAGGGCTCCCGCGGCCGTCCAGCGAGATCGGCCTTGATCACCTTGGCGAGATAGCGCCCCTGCTGCATCGCAACAGGAGCAAGTCCAGGAAGCGGTCGCTCCGCGCCTTCGGGCGTGAACGAGGCCATGTCTCCAATCGCGAAAACATTCGGGCGGTCGGACAGTGAGCAATCCTGTCCGACAATCACGCGCCCTCCTCGATCGAGGGGCGCCCCTAGCTTTGCGGCGAATGAAGTGGGCCGAACGCCGCTCGCCCAAACGATGATCGCCGCGTCGATCCATTCATCGCCAACGAGAACACGCTCCTCTTGGACATCTTTGACCGCCGTCCCGGTGCGCACTTCGACGCCGATCTCTTCGAGCGCGATCTTTGCTTTCTCGCTGAGTCCAGGATCAAAAGGCCCAAGAACACGGGGAGCCATCTCGACAAGAATCACACGGATATCGTCGGGGTTGATGTTTCGATAATCCCCCGTGAGGACCTGCCGTCCGAGCTCGCTGATCGCGCCCGCCATCTCGACACCCGTCGGGCCGCCGCCGATGACGACAAAGGTGAGGAGTTTCTTTTGACGCTCAGGATCGGCCTCGACCTCGGCCTCCTCGAACGCGAGGAGAACCCGCTCGCGGATGCGGATCGCGTCGCGGAGGTTCTTCATACCATGCGCGTACTTCGCCCAGTCGTCGTTCCCGAAATAGTTGGTCCGTGCGCCTGTTGCCGCGACGAGATAATCGAAGTCGATCCAGCGATCGTCGCGAAGCCCAACGCGATTTCGCTCGTAATCGATGGTGATCGCCTCGTCGAGGAGGACGCTCACATTCTTTTGTTTCGCGACCACGCTGCGGATAGGGACGGCGATCGCGCCGGGCGAAAGACCCGCCGTTGCGACCTGATAGAGCAACGGCTGAAAGAGGTGGTGGTTCTCGCGATCGATCATCGTGATGTCAACCGGCGTATTCTTCAAAGCGCGCGCGAGTGCGAGCCCGCCGAATCCCCCTCCGATGATCACCACTTTCTTGCGTTCGGCCATAATCCAAATTGAGGCTTCCCACGTACCCTTTCAAGGGTGATTTTCGCTTCCGCTGGCGCAAGCGGGTAAACTCGGGTTTTACGCCCTACTGCGAGGTTCTTCATGATCGTTGTCACCAACCGCATCCCCGTTGCCCCCGGCTGGGAAGAAAAATTCGAAGAACGCTTCAAAAAACGCGCGCACCTCGTCGACCAAAGCCCAGGTTTCATCCGAAACGAGGTGCATCGCCCGCGCCCGATGAAGATGGATCACGCGACGGGAGCGTTCGTGCCGGCGCCCGAGCGCGAGGGCTATTACGAAGTGAAGACGTGGTGGCGCTCTTTCGACGATTTTGTCGCGTGGACGAAGAGCGATTCATTCAAGGAGGCGCACTCGAGTCGCCCGCCCAAAGAGATGTTCCGCGGTCCGAATGAGATCGTCGTCCACGAAGTCTTTCTCGCAAACGAGCGTGAGCGG
>JAAZAH010000198.1 GCA_012514415.1 Sandaracinaceae bacterium | reverse complement strand
GCGGCGCGCGTGAGCATTGCATGCGTCGACCTGTGCCTGCTGTCCTTTGGCGTCCATCGGATGATGCCCGACGACAACCACGACGATATGTCGAAACGTGGCGACGAGATTGGCTTCATCTTTATGTCGGACGGTGATCGAACCCTTAATCTGCACGATAACGATCTCCTAATACCATCTCCTAGAGCCGATGTTGAAGAGCACGTTCGAGCGATCCTTTCGGCTCCCCATAGAGAGCGCGACTGCCCCCCATGATTGAGCGCGACAATGGCATCCGCAGTAAAGACGATGAGGTGGAGAAGAGCCAGCGAATTTAATCTTTTGAGAGCATTGAAGTTGCAGTTGTCTCCTGAGGGGGGCAGCCCTTATCATCACCCCCATGGATGATCGAAAGATTGAGGCGGGAAGGCTACCGGAGCGTGTCCGGGCGTTCTATGAGAGGGTGAATGAAGAAAGAGAGGGGGCGCTCGTTGAGCTACCAGAGCTCTATGCAGACGATCTGATCTTTGCCAACCCAGTGCTCGAGGAGCAGGGGCTCGATCGCTTCGAGTCCTTCTGGCACGAAGCGTTCGGGAAATATAAGCTTTTTCAGTTCGACGGGCTGACGCTAGCGGCGGAGAGTGAGGACTTCTTCACGATGGTCTACACCATGCGCGTCGCGTTCTGCGTCGGCCCGACGTTCAAGGTGATTTCTGCGACGGATTTTTACGCCCGTGATGGGAAAGTCATCCGCACACGTGATTATTTCGATCCTCTCGGGACGCTGGTCGGGCCATTCCCGATCCTGAATTGGCTCTACCGTAAAATCTTCCGCGTCTTGGTGGCATAGATGACGCGGGGTATCGACAATCCCGACCTCCTCGCGCCGCCCATCGAACGCGCGAAGGATGGCTGCTATCACCCCTCGAGCGAGCAAGAGATCATCGAGCTCATTCGCCACGCTCGCGCCGCGAAAAAACAGCTCCGCGTCTTTGGCTCTTCGCACTCCGTTTTTCGGGCGATTGTGACGGATCGCTTCGCCGGCAAGAACACGCCCGAGGACGAGATGCAGCTCGTCCTCGATCGCTATCAGCGAATTTTCCCACCGCGGCCCGATCCCGATCATCCGGGGATGATGCTCGTTGAGGTCGAGGCGGGCTGTCATCTCGGGCTGTCGCCCTGCCGCATCACTCAAGCGCGCATCGAGCCGGGGGGCCCAAGCGTCACCGATGTTCGCGCGCCATCGCCGTGGCATTCGGGGCGCTGGGAGCAGAGCCTCAACTATCAACTTCACCATCGTTACGGCCTCGCGCTTCCCGATCTCGGCGGCATCACGCATCAAACCGTCTCGGGTTTTCTCGCAACGGGCTCGACGGGGGGAACGGTGAAATGGTCGGATCATGAGGCCGTCGTCGCGCTTCGCCTGATCGACGGGGAGGGGCGTGTTCATGTCCTTGAGCGTGGAGGTGAAAACGACGAGCTTTTCCGCGCTGCGGGCGTCTCACTCGGACTTCTCGGCGTTGTCTCGACCATCACCTTCCGCTGCATCCCCCGGTACGACGTGATCGGCTCCGAAACGATCAGCGCGACGCGCCTCTCGGAGCAGGTCGATTTTTATGGCGATCGACCCGAATCAGGCCTTCCTGAGCTCGATAGCTTCTTGGTCGAATCCGATTACGCGCGGCTCATGTGGTGGCCGCAATATGGCTTCGATCGACTGGTTGTCTGGGAGGCGCGGCGCGCACCCTACGATGCCGAGCGTCCGATCCGTCCGTACAAAGAGATCGCGTATTTGCCCGTCGTCTCGCAGGTGCTTGCCTCGTATCTCTATACGATCTTAGGAAACCTTGAAGAGCCTTCGCGGATTCCTCTCGCGCTCAGGGAGCTTCGCGCGCATCCGGAGCTACACGTCGCCATGGACAAAGCGCGGGCGCGGGTCCTCCCCATCGATCCGGAGCGCCCGCCCGAGCCGCAGGGACTCATCGCGTACTTAAGTGACCTCCTTGAGCGACTGATCTT
>JAAZAH010000197.1 GCA_012514415.1 Sandaracinaceae bacterium | reverse complement strand
TCAAGATTCAGTTCGAGATCCCTTTTTCTCGCATCGAGCCCTCACACCTCGAGCCGGCAATTGACCAGCTCATTGCAGAGGCCGATCGAGCGATCGACGCCATCGGTGACGGGCCGATCGATTACGACCACACGCTCGGCGCGCTTGAAGATGCGACCGAGACGCTTGAATGGGCCATGACGATCGCGGGACACCTCGAGAGCGTGGCAACCACCCCCGCGCTGAGGGAGGCCTATAACGCCATCACGCCGAAAGTGAGCGCGTTCTATTCGGGGATTCCCCTCCGCGAAAAGCTCTATGAGGCTCTTCAGCGTTTCGCGAAAACGGAAGAGGCGAAGACGCTCACGCCGACCCGAAAACGCCTTCTCGACAAGACGCTTGACGATTTCAAACGGCACGGTGCGGAGCTTCCGCCTGAAGGCAAAGCACGCCTTCGCGCGATCGACGTCGCCCTGTCGGAAAAGACCAACCGCTTCGCTGAAAATGTCCTCGACGCGACACACGCCTTTGAGCTCATCATCGAAGATGAGTCGCGCCTTTCGGGGCTTCCCGAATCCGCGCGCAAGGCGGCACGAGCCAGCGCGAAAGAGCGAGGAGTCGACGGTTATCGTTTCACACTTCAAGCACCGAGCGTCATCCCCGTTCTGAACTACGCGGACGATCGCGAGCTACGGGAAACGATCTACCGCGCCTACAACACACGCGCTTCAAGTGGGAAATTCGATAACCGCGCGCTGATTCTCGAGATTCTCGAGCTCCGTCAGGAAAAGGCAAAGCTCCTCGGCTATCGGGATTTTTCGGATCTCGTCCTCCACGACCGCATGGCGAAGACCGGCGAGACCGCCGCGCGCTTCGTCGAGGATCTCCGGCAGCGGACCATCGACGCCTTTAAGAAGGAAAATGAAGCGCTCCGTCGCTTCGCTCGCTCCGAAGGGTTCGAGGGGGAACTCGAAGCGTTCGACGTTGGCTATTTCGCTGAAAAGCAGAGGCGCGCCCTCTTCGATCTCGATGACGAGCTCCTCCGCCCGTATTTTTCCGTCGATCGCGTTCTTCGCGGACTTTTCGAGCTCGCGGAGAATCTTTACAGTGTAAAGATCGAGGAGATCGAGCTCGAAGCTTGGGACGAGAGCGTGCGGAGTTTTGGCATCTATGAAGACGGGCAGCTCCGAGCGGCCTTCTACACCGATCTCTACCCGCGCGAAAATAAGCGCGATGGCGCCTGGATGAATCCGATCGCCGTCGGCCGCGATGGCGCACCACATCTCGGGCTTTTCTGCGCCAATATCAGCCCGCCGATCGACGGAAAGCCCGCGCTCCTTACGCATCATGAGGTGGAGACCCTCTTCCACGAATTTGGTCACCTCCTCCATCACGCCTTCTCAGACGTCGAAGTCAGGAGCCTCGCGGGCACCAATGTCGCTTGGGATTTCGTCGAGCTCCCAAGTCAGATTATGGAGAACTTCTGTTGGGAGCGCGAGGCGCTCGATCTCTTCGCGGCGCATCATGAGACCGGTGAAAAGATTCCGGAAGAGCTCTTCGAACGGATGATCCGCGCTCGGACGTATCGCGCGGCTGCAGCCCAGATGAGGCAGCTCGGCTTTGCGACGCTCGATCTGCGCCTGCACCGCGAATACCTCGAACTGGATCCTCGCCCCGATCTCCTCGAATACGCGCGCAAGATCGCTGAAGACCATTCACCGACCGCGCTCACCGACGATTACGCCATGATCTGCGGCTTTGGGCACCTTTTCTCGAGTCCCACGGCCTATGCCGCGGGCTATTACAGCTATAAGTGGGCTGAGGTCCTCGACGCAGACGCCTTCACGCGCTTCAAAGAGGCTGGGGTCATCGCGCGCGAGGTCGGCGATGCCTTCAGGCGCACCATCCTTTCTCGCGGAGATTCGGAGGATCCGGCAGCGCTCTATCGCGAGTTTATGGGGCGGGATCCCTCGCTTGACGCTCTACTCATCCGCAGTGGTCTCGCTACCTGAGCCGGCTTAGTCCCTCAGGTGATCGTCGAAAAAGCTGACGACGCGCTCAAAGGCCCGCATGGTCGGGTGCGTCGGATCTTCGACGAGCTCGGCCGTGAGCGGGCTATGCGGTTTAGGGATGGGACTGTCCGGGTTGCGATCGGTTGGCGACAGCTCGATGCGGATGAAGGCCTCACCGAACTCCTCGCTCAGCCGGTCGAAGCGTTCAGGTGGACAGAGCGGATCCCCATGATAGCGGAGGCCGAGGATTTCGACGCCCTCTTCGGCCACGCGCCGCTTTGCCGTCATGAGGGCTTCATCGCTCATATGAAGCGCGCGTTTGAAAGAGCGGCCGAGCGGAAGCGGCAAGGAGGGCTGCGCAAGGACGGGCGCCATCAGATGCTCATCGACCATCAACGCGAGGGCAAAGTTGCCCGTGATGCACATGCCGATGGCGCCTACCTTCTGACCGGTGCGCGCATGGATATCGCGTGAGAGCGCGCGGAGATATTCAGTGAGCGGGCTCGAACCACGGCGAGCGAGGAGCGAGAATTCGCGGCGGATGCACGGACGCTTTGCCATCTCCATAAGGATGATGGGCATCGTTGCTTCGCGTCCGGCTTTCCCGAAGAGCTCGGGCATGTAGACGCTGAACCCGCGTGAGACGAGAAGGTTTGCGAAGCGCTCGACCTCGGGTGTGATGCCTGGGACCTCATGCATCACGAGGATGGGCGGGCCTTCACCCTTGGTGAAAACCGGACAGTCATGCGCTCCATACGCAAAGCGCCCTTCGATAAATCCCTCAAGTCGCGACATGGCGCCCATCATAGCACCAGGAATGCCCGAAACCGAAAACGGCGGTGGTGGCTGGGGAGGTGCGTCTCATGCCGCGTCGGTCTCGGCGAGCCTCGCTTGAAAAAAGCGCCTCTCAACGAGCCACGATGGTCGCACGGACCGTGATCTCACGCGCAACTTTGAGCGCAACGAGCGTCGGGATCGAGATCCCATAATCTTCGAGCTTCACCTTGAAGCGCGTCATGAAGACGACCTCGTTCTTTGAGGCGTCATAACGCGCCTTCGCATCCACCGTCATCGGCTTGGTGATTCCGTGAAGAGAAAACTTCCCCTCGAGTCGGAGGTTCACCTCACCTTTATCCACCAGCCTTTGAGCGCCGACGATGCGATCCAGCATAAAGACGATCTCGGGATAGCGCTCGGCGTCGAGCCAATTTGACGACTGAAGGTGCTCGTCGCGGAGCTTGATGCCGGTTTTCATCGAACGGACGTCGACGCGCACACTTCCCGAGGCGTTGCGCAGATCGTCCGGATCAAGCGCGATCGCGCCCCGCACCTTCTCTGCCACGCCATTGAAAGTCTCGAGGCGCGCTTCCGAT
>JAAZAH010000196.1 GCA_012514415.1 Sandaracinaceae bacterium | reverse complement strand
GGCGCGCAATTACGTCGAGTGGATCCTCGATTTGCCGTTTGGTGTCTACACGCCCGATAAGCTGGATACCGCAACCGTTCGGCGGGTCCTCGATGAAGACCATTATGGCCTCGAGCGCCCCAAAAAACGCGTCGTCGAGCAGATCGCCGTCCGAAAACTTCGACGTGATGGACGCGCGCCCATCCTCTGCCTGATCGGACCGCCTGGCGTCGGGAAGACTTCGCTTGCGCGTTCCATCGCGCGCGCGACCGGACGCAGCTTTGCGCGCATCGCGCTTGGAGGCGTCAACGATGAGGCCGAGATTCGCGGGCATCGGCGCACGTACATCGGCGCTCTTCCCGGACGTGTCGTTGCTGCGATGAAAAAGGCCGGGAGCATGAATCCGGTCATCGTCCTCGATGAGGTCGATAAATTGGGTAGCGGAAGGCGCGGCGATCCCTCCTCAGCGCTCCTCGAGGTGCTCGATCCCGAGCAGAACCGTGAATTTCACGACCATTACCTGGATATCCCACTCGATCTTAGCCAGGTGATGTTCATCGCGACCGCGAATACAGCGCGGACAATCCCTTGGGCGCTCTACGATCGCATGGAGGTCCTCGAGCTTCCGGGATACACTCGCGATGAGCAGCTTGCCATCGCCCGAGATTTCGTAGCGCCAAGGCAGCTCGAGGAGCACGGCCTCTCTCCCGTTCAGCTCGATATCACCGACGAGGCCCTCAACGAGCTCATCGAAAATTATACCAACGAGCTCGGCGTTCGAAAGCTCGATCGCCAGATCGCGGCGCTCTGCCGCGCCGTCGCTGTCGACATCGCAGAGGGGAAGACCGAGCCTGTCCGCGCCGATCGAGAGTTTGTCCGGAAAATCCTCGGTCCCCCGACCGCACGCACCGAGCGGCCTGAACGCTCACCCCGCCCAGGGATCGCGACGGGGCTCAGCTATACGCCGCTCGGGGGGAAGATCATGGTGGTCGAGGCGAGCCAGATGCCCGGCAAGGGCCGATTCCACCTCACCGGCAAGACCGGCGATGTCCTCAAAGAGTCCTTTGCCACGGCGATGAGCTATCTCCGCTCCCGCCCGGCCGATTTTGGGCTCCCAGCCGATTTTCTCAGCACGATCGATGTGCATGTGCACCTTCCCGAAGGCGCAACCCCGAAGGAAGGCACCTCGGCCGGTCTACCCATCGCGATCGCCGTCGCCTCGCTGCTCACTCGGAACCCAGTACGAGGGGATCTCGGACTGGTTGGGGAGCTTACGCTGCGCGGCAACATCCTCCCGGCGCCGAATATCAAAGAGCGCTGCCTCGGGGCGCATTACGCCGGCATCAAAGAAGTCGTCCTCCCCGAACGAAACCGGCCGGATCTGGATGAGCTCCCCGATCATGTTCGCGACGCGCTTCGCTTCCATTTCGTCTCGCACATCCGTGAGGTCTTTCCCATCGTCTTCGATGGCGACGGCGATGGGGTGAATGAGTCGATTAGCGCGTGATGCGCCTTCGCATGTACGTCGCGCGCTTCGGCGCTGAAATACTCGCCCTCGTTTTCGGGATCGCGCTCACCTTCGATCGCTTACTCGGCCTCCCCGGGGCGGAGAGTTCGCTCCTTGTCGGCGCGCTCTTTTCGCCGATTGTCGGCATCGCCGTCGCATTGGACGGGCGCGTCCCGAAGAAGCTCGGACTCATCAGCGCGTCACTTCTCCGCGGCGCGCTTCTCTTCTCACTGGTCATCGCACCGCTCTATGCGCACTCGCTCTTTGAGCCGTTTTGTGGACCGAGAGATGCCGCGCTTTTTCTCTCCTTCGGGGCGCTTCCCGGCTTTTTACTCGCCGCTCTCCTCGGAGTTTTTGCACGCGTCTATCTCAAACAGCGCGCGTTTCGGATCGCGTTCGTACTCGCTCTCACGTTGGGTTCGATCGTCCTCGGAGTGCTTGAATTTCTTTGGACCCCCGGCATCGCGATCTATGGAGAGTTTGGTGGTTATCTTCCCGGGACCTTCTATGAGACGGGTCGAAAGTTCCCGCCTGAGTTTTTGAGCTATCGGCTGGGAAGTCTTTTCTTTGGCCTTGCGCTGCTCGGTGGGATCGGATTGAAGCTGACTCCATCGCGCAAGGTCGAGATGGGGCTGCTACTCGGTATCGGGCTCGTCGGCTACGGCATCGTCCGCGTAAACGCCGTAGAGCTCGATCATGCGACGAGCGTCAAAAAAATCGACGAAGCGCTCGGCGGAATCGCGGTAAGCGAGCGATGTCGTCTTCACTATCCGCGAGAGCTAAGGCCGGATCTCCGTGCCCTTCATCTGGATGAATGCGAGCGCTTCATCGCGCACGTTGAAGCGCTGCTAGGACTTGAGGCGAGGCGAGAACCCATCGACGTCTTTCTCTACCGCTCATCCAACGAGAAACGACGCCTCATGGGCGCCGGGCAAATCCAGCTCGCCAAGCCTTGGCGGTCCGAAGTCCATCTCGTCATCGATCGCTTCCCTCATCCGGTCCTCGCCCACGAGCTCGCCCATGTCCTCGGCGCCGAGATTTCGACGGGCCTTTTCGGAGTGCCGGGCGCATTGTTCGGGATCATCCCCAACGCCGGGCTCATCGAAGGTTTCGCCGTCGCCCTCGCATTTAATGAAGCGCTCGAGCTCGATCCGCATCAAGCGAGTCGCGCTCTCCTCGAGCTCAATCGTCTCCCGCCGCTTCGGGATCTGACGAGCCTCAGCTTCGTTCGGCACCCCTCCTCCAACGCCTATGCGGCGGCCGGGTCCTTCCTCCGTTTCGTCCTCGAGCGCGAGGGCGCGGAAAAGCTGAAGACGATTTATCGGCAGTCGAGCCTCGCGCCCCTTGGCCGTAGCGTCGCTGAAATCGAAGAAGCCTTCCATCGCTTTCTTCGTGAGATCGAGCTCCCCGAAGGCGCCCTCGAGCTCGCAGCCGCCCGCTTCTCGCGGCCGAGCGTTTTTCACGCAAGCTGCCCTCACGAAACCGCGCAACTGCGCGCACAGCTCGGCTCGGATCGCGCCGCGGGCGATCTCGACGCCATGCTCGAGACGGCTGAGACCATCCTCGCGGTTGAACCGGCGGATCTCACGGCACGACTTGCCCGCGTCCGTGCGCTCGCCCTGAGCGGCGCGAAGGCCAAAGCACAAAATGCACACGACGAGCTCATGGCCCTCAACTATCCCGCGCCCATTGTCGCGCGCTCATTTCTTACGCTCGGCGATGCAGCGTGGCTTCGGGCTGAGCGCGACGAAGCCGAAGCGTATTTTCGAGAAGCACTCGAGCTGCCGATGAGTGAAGACGAAAGGAGGAATCTTCAGCTCCGACTTTATGCGATGGAGCGCGGCGGCGAGATCGAAAGCGCGATCCGCACGCTCTTTCTCGGCGAGGACGGTCGAGGCGCCGACTCGATCACGGTCATGAACCTGAGCCGAAAGCTCGACGAAGCAGGCGAAATCTCCCTTGGCGCCTATCTCGCCGCACGGCAGCTCTATTTTCGGGAAGCCTATCGCGATGCGCTCGAACGACTCGAGCAGGGGGGCGGTGCGCTCCCGACGCCGGAGTTTGAGCGGGAGCGAATCCGAATGCTCCTCCATTGCCTCGTCGCGCTGGGTGAGCTGGATCGCGCCCGCGTTCTCAGCGCGCAATACGAAGGCAACCCCTCATTCAGCCGCGTGCTCGCCGCCTTCAGGCATCGGCTCACCGATTGAGTGTCGGCCATCGATCGCTTCGCGTAGGGTCGAAGCCGCTGCGCAATCGCTCGCACCTTTGGGCAGTTCAGTCGGAAGGGCGATTGAGCCGGGAGACTTCGCGCGCGTCGTTTCATCAAGCATGACACGCGCCGTGAGAAGCCGCCCTTCATAAGGCACGCGCATCCGAAGCTTTTCTTGCCCGGATTCAAGGTCGACCAAGAGGAGCATCAGCTCGCGGGCCTCGGCATCCTCCTCCGAAAGAAGGAGAAAGCGCGCCTCGATCGCAAGCGAGAGCTCAGGCAAAAGTGCATCGATGCGGCGATCGAGCTGATCCTGCATCCCGCGCAGCGTAAGAAAGTGATCCGTGCGGTCGATCTCGTCGCGGAGCTCCGGGGTAAACTCCGCGAGCCGGCGCTGGATTCGTGCGATGGACGTGCTCGGTACGCCGAGACATTCGCCAAACTCATCGGAATCGAGCTCGATAGACGAACCGCCACCGGGCGCCGAACGTTTTCGACGGACGCTCAAAAGGCCGCCGGAGCGGATGGTCTCAAAGTCGAGATCCGCCGCGCGCATTTTCGGACCGTCGATCTCACGGAGTTCGAGCCAAGCCCTTAGCGTGGAGAGTCGCGCCGTGAAACGCCCTCGGAGGGGCTCGAGCTCGCCACCCAGCCGCGCGTTGATCGCCGTATGAAGCTCATCAATCCGCTTGGACTGAAGCTCGAGGTGCGCAAAAACAATGACGAGCACAATCCCGAGGACGCCTAAAACGGGCTTCCACGGGAAGGGCTCGTCAAACTCGCCGGTGCGATATTCGGCGCTCCAACGTGAGGGGGCGAGAGGGTCGCGCTCGATCACTCGATCAGTTGCTGCTTCCCTGGTTCACAGCGAAGCTGACGTTGGGATAGCCCGCCTGCGCCGCCGAGAACATCACCTTCTTGATGGCGAGATAGTCGATGTCTTGGTCGGCTTGGACGATGACGACACCCGGGAACTCACGATTGGTGCCCGCGTAAATCGTATCCCAGTTTCGCTTCCGCTGTTCGAGGAATTGAATCATCGGCTCGATCCGTTCGACCTGCGGCGAAGCGAGGAGCGTCGGAGTGTCCGCCACGCGCTCGCCCGAGACGGAGACAACGCGAGGATCGATCGAAATCACCGGAGCTTCTTCAAGATCTTGGGAGTTGAAGGCCGTCGGCATTTCGATATCGGGGTGAGGCTTGACGAGCTCACCCGAGGCCGAGAACGACATCAGAAGGAAGACAACGAGAACGATGAGGAAGTCGATGAAGGGGACGAGGTTCAGCTCGAGGTTCAGGCTCTTCTTCGCCCCACCACCAACCTTGAGCTGCACGAACTCGAGCGGGATGTTGCGAAAGAGAACCCGACCAGGCGTCTTCAAGCGAGGTTTGACAGGCTTACGATCCGAGATTGACACTCTTTACTCCGTGATCACCGCAGCGTCGCCGCGTCCGAGAGTGAGACATTCGGGAAGAGCGCCTGCTCATTCCGATTCGCGTCGAGGAGCGGCTGCCCGCTCTCATCGAGCATCGGCCCTTGGACGATATCCATCGCGCCGATCACCGTCTTGTAAAGGACACCGTTTTCGGGAGCGATGATGATGTCGTCCTTATTGGGGAAAACGTTGATCTTCTGATGCTGGAGGCGCTTGCGGAGCTCGACGAAATCGTAATCGTCGCCGGTCCGTTCGATGGTTTCGCTATCGCCCGCAGAAGATCCGATGACGAACCCCGTTTGCTGCACTTGGAGGATGAGCCGCTGGGGTGGCTCGTCAGGAGGATCCTCGGAGCTCGCCTGCCCGGGGACCTGCTGATTCGCATCGAGCTTGCCGAATTGATTCCACACCGCGGAGACGAGGAGGAACATCACGCAGCAAAGCAGGAGGTCGATGAAGGGGATGAGCTGAATCTCAGCGTCCAGCTCTTTTTTACCACCAGAAGATGACATGGGACCTCGAGAAAAAAACCGAGAGGAAGCTGTGGCGGCGCGAGAAGGACCGACGCAAGAGGGAGCCGCGGAACATGCCTGAAGCTCCCTCTTCGTTGGTCTATCAGGCTGCGGCGCTCGGGGCGCTCGCGTGCGACTTGATCTTGTCGCGGTTGCCCGTCACAAGGTTCATCACCTGGACGGTCGCAGCGCTGATGTCGTCGAGCATCGCCTGCGTCTTACCGTTGAGGAGCGCGAAGCCGATGAGGGCGTTGATTGCGGCGAAGAGACCGTAGGCCGTGCAGTTCATGGCCTCCGAAATACCCTGCGCCAGCACGAGCGCCTTGGTGGCCGCGTCCGCGCCCGAACCGACGGCGCCGAAAGCACCGATGAGACCGAGAACGGTACCAAGGAGACCGCTGAGCATCGTCAGGTTCGAGAGGAGCGCGAGATAACCGGTTCGCTTCTCGATCTTCGGGAGCTCCTTGAGCGCCTCTTCGTCCATCGCGGACTGAACGGCCTCATCCGACTTCGCGACATTCTGAAGGCCCGCCTTGATGATGCGCGTGACGGGAGCGTCGTTCGCGGTGCAGACACGGAGTGCAGCCGGAATGTCGCCGGCCTGAATGCATTTCTGAAGGCGCTCGACGATGGCGTCGGTCTTTTTAGACGACTTGAAGAGATAGATCGCCCGCTCAATGATGACCGACCAAGAGATCAGCAGGAAGAGCGAGATCATATGCATCGCCCATCCGCCCTCTTCGTAGTGCTGTGCAAGCGTGCTGATGAATGACATTCAGTTACCTCCAAGGGGCGCCAGCGAAATTGCTGGCGATTTTCTCAATGGGCGTTTGTTCCGTCTTGGCCCGAAAGTGACAAATCTTACTCGTTGTCTTCCCCAGTCCCAAACGAAAAACGATCGCATCGACAAGGATCGGGGCTGAGTAGCGATGATACGTTTCGACTCAATGGTGTCAACAATGATCGACGGCAGCGCTCAGATTCTTAAGCGGCCTTCATCGAGTGAAACGTAAGGGCTCTTGCGGCGAAGGTGAGACGAGGTCGCCGAGCGGCGCGCCTCAACCTTCACCCTCCTCTTCATTTGCGTCGTCTTCGCCTGTTCCGTCGCCGGGATCCTCGCCCTCTTCCGGCTCCTCAGGTCCGTCGCGCGAGACGAGAAGATCCTTCCAAGCAGTGAGATCGTTGTCGATCATGGCGCCGATCCATTCCGCGAGCGTCACGCCTTCGACGCTAAGCTGATGGAAGCGGAGCAGTTCAAGGTTCGTGATGAGACCCGCGAAATTCACCCCTTTGGGCATCTCGACCGAGATGGCGGAGCCCGCGCCGATGAGGCCGGAAGCGTCGCCGAGGAGCGCCGTATGTCCGGTTCCCTTCGAGCCCCAATAGATGTAGCGACGGTAGCGATCGGGGAACTTTTCGTGGAGCTTCGTCGTCTCGATGTCGAGGGCGTCCGCGAAACCTTCGGGGTCAACGCCCATGAAGATGTCCGCGATGATGAAGTCGTACCAAGAGGTGACCGCCGCCGCGCGTGAGTTCGTGTCGCGCGAGAGGAAATAATCGATGAGCGGCGTGATGTGTCCGTTTACAAAGCACTCTTCGCAATCGTCGGGCACAAAGCGGGCAGCGCCAAACTCTCCAAGCAGCTGATCGATGAAACCAGGCTGACCGTCCTTGCCGATGCCGACGCCCGCATCGTTCACGATGATGAGCTCGGCGTCCGGGTAGACGTAGCGGACAAGGAAGCTTGCCAGGATGGTCCCGTATCCGCCCGCCGAGCTTCCGGCGAGCACGATCCGCTCGGGATTCGGGAAGCGCGCCTTTGAGACAACGAGCCCGGCGGTGAGGTTCGCGAGGCCGCGGTAAATGCGCTCCGTATGCCCTTTTTCGACCTTTTCGGGATCGTCCTCAGGCACGATGTGATCGCCCGCAAAGAGCGATCCATCGCAATACGGGAAGTAGACCACGTTCATCGAGGCGACAGGGTTGGCCTCGAGCTCGGGGTTGAGGATGAGGGGCCGCGGCATGTTCGTCGGCGCCTTGGTCACCGCAAGGCAGAAATCGCTCCAGCACGCGCCGCCACCCTGAAGAAAGAGGACGAGATCCTTGGAGCCGAGATCGCGTGTCGAGACGCTGTATACATCGCCCCGAATGCATTGAGGGCCCTCTTCCTTATCGAAGGTAAAGCCCTCTTCGCCTGGG